>JANNFZ010000227.1:0-10613 GCA_031380375.1 Hyphomicrobiales bacterium | reverse complement strand
GGTGCGCACCGTCAGCTTGCCGCCCTTGGGCATGGCGTCACGGGCGTTGACGGCGAGATTGATGATGACCTGTTCGAACTGGTGGATATCGACCATCACATGGCCGGGGTCCCGGGCATGGACGATATCAAGCTCAATGCGTTCGCCGAGCACCCGCCCCAGCAAGTTGCCGAGATCAGACATGGCCTCGGTGAGCAGATGCATTTTCGGTTGCATCGTCTGCTTGCGCGAGAAGGCCAGCAACTGCCGCACCAGATTGGCGGCGCGGTTGGCATTCTGCTTGATGTTCATGATGTCATGGAAGGCCGCATCGGTCGGGCGCATCTTGGCCAGCAGCAAATCGGCAAAACCGATGATCGGTGTCAGGACATTGTTGAAGTCATGGGCGATGCCGCTGGCCAGTTGGCCTACGGCCTGCATTTTCTGGCTCTGCGCCAATTGCACTTCGAGGAAACGGCTTTCGGTGCGGTCAACGGCAAAGGCCACGAGATGCGGCACGCCAACGATACGCGACAAAGTCAAAGCCACGGTGCGGGGCTCGGCATCACCGAAAGTCACTTCGACGGATTGCCGCTCGGCACCTTCGCGGGCTGCACTTGCCAAAGCTTCACGAAGTGCTGGCAGGGCCGTCTCGGCAACCGCCGCCGTCAACGGCCCATGCAATTTTATTTTTGCGGAAAGTGAAAGGAAGGCGGCATTGGCCATTTGCACAATGCCTTCAGGCGACAATTGCGCAAGACCCACAGGCACCGCTGCGGCAAAACCACCAAAATCAGCACCGGAAATGCCAACCCCGACATTCTGCTGGTCATCGCGCAACACCATGCTGCGGGTCGGCATGGGCTTGCCATCGGCATCGAAATCCGAGCGATGCACCAGGCTCACGGGCAGCGTCGCACCCGATTTCATCGGCAAACGCGCCGCAAACCGATCGACGCGGGAAGCGCCTGCCAGTGGTTCAACTGCCTTCAGTAGGCGCGCCGTTTCATCGCCGACCAAAGCTGCAATCGGCAGGCGTCCGTCCTGGACCGAAGGCAAATCGAGCCCCAGCCATTCCGCCAGTGTGGCATTGATATAATCGACGCGACCATCCGCCAGCGTCGAGAAAAAGCCCATCGGCGCATGGTCAAGATAGGTGATGATGAATTGCAGCCGCGCAAAAGCGCTTTCCTGGTGCTGCCGGTCCGCCGTTATGTCGGCCACCCGCCACAGCACATGGCCGTTGGTGGTGGGCGAAACCGAAAGCCTGAGCCAGCGCGCTTCCGTCGCCGATGATCCGGGTACGGATGAATTGGCAGGTGTGCGCACATCGCGGTGGGCAGGCTGGCCATCCTTGGCAGCTTGCGCCAGTTGATAGATGGGGGCGGCAAAATCCGGATAGCCGGCATAGAGAACATCCATGCCCACGAGCCGGGTCGCCTCGGCTTTCGATGCCAGGGCCAGATAGTTGCCGTTGGCATAGACCGCCACACCCTTGCCATCGGCGATAACCGAGGCATCGCCCAAAGCATCGGCCAGCGTATCAAGAAGGGAATTTGATTCTGGTGCCGTGAAACCGAACAATCCGGCGATCCACAAAAGTCCAAGGAACAACCCGACGGCCGCAAATGTTGCTCCCGCCGAAAGGGCCGCAATCGGCATGCTGTCGCGGGCCATAAAGGCCAACCCGGCGGAAACGGCAGGTGCAACGAGGGCTGCCAATATGGCGAAGCCACGCCACGGCCCTTTTCGTCCACCCATTGCCTGTCCTGCCATGCGCTCCGCATCCACCCCGAATCACGGGCAGTATAGGCATTCCCTCACTTCCCGGGACATGGACTTCGCGCCTTGTTTTTGCCCTTTCACAGGGTGAAAGGTTCATTAACCCATTCGGCAATATGTTACGGGTTTGTGATTAGGGAACGAATGTGATGCCGGACCTCCAGTCTTATACAAATTTGCTCGTGATCGGCCTTTTGGTCCTGCTGCTGCTTGTGATCGCTGTGTTGATCTACAGGGTGTTGAACAGCCGGGTGCGCGGGCGCAAGGGTGCCCGCCTTGGCATCAGCGAGTTCTATGAAATCGACAAGTCACGCCGCTTGGTTCTTGTTCGCCGCGACGAGTTTGAACACTTGATCCTTATTGGCGGCCATCAGGACATGGTTGTTGAAAGCGGCATTCCGTCGGGCATGATGAACCCGCCCATGCCGCAAATGGCGCCGCAACAACCGGCACCGCAAATGCGCAATGCGCCGCGCCCGCCGGTGTTTGGCGGAACCCGCCAGCAGCTGCGCGCTGTTGATCCAGCCTACGGCGACGACGACGACCAACGTTGATTTAGTCGGACAACAACCAAGGTCCTGCCCAACCGACAGGCAGCACTGTATTAAGTGCACTGTCACCGAAATCCGAAATTTATCAATTGTGATAGTTACGAGCTACGGTAATTACGGTGACAGTGCACATTATTGACAACTGCAAAACACTGTGTTGAAGTCCAACGATGGCCCGTCTCGCCCGCGTCGTCGTTCCCGGAATTCCCCACCATGTCACGCAGCGCGGCAATGGGCAGCAGCGAACTTTTTTCAGCGATGCCGACTACGGCTACTACCTCAAACTCCTTAAAGCAGCCTGCCGCGCCAACGGCGTCACCTGCCTCGCTTATGTGCTGATGCCGAACCATGTGCACCTCATTCTCGTGCCGCGCGACGAGCACAGTCTGCGAGCCGCACTCGCCCCTGTTCATCGGGCCTATGCCGGCACCAGCAATGCGCGGCGCGGGAAGACCGGGCATTTCTGGCAAGGACGGTTCGGCTGCGTGGCCATGGACCCGGAACATGCCGTGGCTGCCTTGCGCTATGTGTTGCTCAATCCGGTTCGTGCACGGCTTGCCACACGCGCTGATGCTTGGAAATGGTCATCGGCCCGCGCTTATCTGCGCGGTGTGGACGATGGACTGACTGACACGCAAGCCTTCCTGTCTCAGTTTCCGGATATGAAGAGTCTTCTGGGTGATGACGACGACATGGATGCGCGAATGAACGACCTCCGCAAGGCCGAAAGCATCGGTCGCCCGATTGGCGCGCCATCTTTTCTGGAGCGGATGGAGCACAAACTGGGACGCACACTTAAAGCCGGAAAACGCGGACCAAAACCTGAAGACACAGCGGGAAGCAGCAAAAAATCAAGACAAGAATTAAATGCACTGTCACCGTATTAGTATTACGGTGACAGTGCGTTTAATAGAAGTACGACGATCAACGCCGATTAATTGAAGCCCGGCGCGAACATCAGCCCGCCGTCGCGTGCGAGCGCATTGCGGCCGCGTGGCGTGTCAGCAAAGTTGCGGATGAAGATTTCGCCGTAGTTGCCGGACGCTGAAACGGCCTTGGCCATCCAGCCGTCAGCGAGACCCAAGTTGACGCCTTCGACGTTGGCGGGGCCGGTGTTCCACGAAGTCGGGACTTCGCCTAGTTCTTCCGCCAGCACGAGAGCATTGTGTACCCATCGTATTGTCAGGAACCATCCATCGTCGCCCTGGCGCACCACGGGCCCCACGATCCCGTCGTCCTGATACAAGAATGGTTGCACCAGCAGCACGCCATTGGCGGCTTCATCGGCAAAATTCCAACGTTGAGAAACGATCAACACGTCAATGTCACCGGCCTGCAACGTGGCCACCTGCTCAGCCTCAACCAGTGGTGTCACGGAAATGGCACTCGCCTTGCCCGTCACCGCTGCCGCAAGGGTGCGGCAAAAATCAATGGCCATGCCCTGCCACTGACCATCCGCTGACAGTTTGGAAATCCCCGCAACGTCAGGCGTAACCCCGCATTGCACGACACCACGGGCGTGAATGTCTTCAATTGTCCCAGCCTGCGCTGACGACACGGCGAAAACACAAAAAACAATCGCCGCGAATACCTTCATCGGCCTAACGGCTCCGTTCGATCTCGACGCCGACGCTGCGGGCGTTGGGGATGATGTCGGGTTTTTCGACGCGCACCCGTGCCGCCACCACGCGCCCGTCACGCAAACACGACTGGGCGATTTTCTCGCACAATGTTTCCACCAGATTGACATGGCCCTCAGCGATGATCTGCTCAACCTTCTTCACGATGATCTCATAGGACACCACATGGCTGACCTCGTCGGCCATGGTCGCGGCTTCGCGCACCGACAAATCAATGTTGATGACCAGACGCTGCGGCGTCACCTTCTCATGGTCGTAAATGCCAATCACCGCCATCACTTCGAGATCGCGCACGAAGACATGGCGAAGCCGCGCCGCAGCACTTGCCACATGGTGGCTGATCATGGGCTTCTTTGTCATTCCGTGACCTCGACAATATCCGGCGTTTGCCAAACGAGATGCTGACCGCCATCCAGCGCTATCATCTGTCCGGTCAGCGCCGGTTGCGACAATATGAATTTCGCCGCTTCCGATATTTCCCGGGGCGACGTGCCGCGTCCGAGAAGCGTCAGCCGTGCCTGTTTGCGGAATTCCGCTTCGTCCATGCGCGCCGAAGGAAGGGCCGGCCCCGGACCAATGGCATTGACGCGGATGCGCGGCGCCAAGGCTTGGGCCAGCGTGCGCGTTGCGGTCCACAATCCGGTTTTTGACATGGTGTAGGAGAAGAAGCGCGGGTTCAGTTTCCACACCCGCTGGTCGATGATATTGATGATGTTGCCGTGGAGTTCAGACGGCAATTGCCGGGCAAAAGCTTGCGCCAACAAAATGGGACCGCGCAGATTTGTATCGAGATGCTGGCTCCAACTGTCAAATGTGATGCCACCCACATCATCCGGTTCAAACACCGAGGCATTGTTGATGAGAACGGTGATGGGCCCGAGTTCCTTGGTTGCATCGGCCATCACCCGGTCAGGCACCGCCGCATCGGCAAGATTGCCCTGCACGATTGCCGCCCGCCGGCCTTCGGACCGCACAAGCTTCGCAACCTCTTCGGCCTCGCCCAGCGATGTGTTGCAGTGAATGACAATGTCATGGCCGGTGCCTGCCAGATCGAGCGCCAGTTGCCGGCCGATGCGCCGTGCCGCACCGGTGATGAGGATTGTTTCGGTCATGCGGGTTTCGGCATCAGGATGACATAGTGCTTCCGCACCTTCTTGACCGTCTCCCAGGTGCCCTTGAAGCCCGCCGGAATGACGAAGCCATCACCTTTTTTGAATCGGTGGCCTTTCTTCTTGCCTTCCTCGGTCAGCACCACCTCGCCGGAGATGATGTGGCAGAACTCCCATTCCGCGTAGGAAACGGAAACCTTGCCGGGTGTGGATTCCCAGATGCCTGAGAACAACCGGCCATCCTCGCCTGTCAAATGGTTCCATGTCGACGTTTGGTATTTGCCCGCAATGAGATTGGCCGGGTTGGCCTTGCTCTTTTCGACTTTGGGCGCCTTGCGGCCCGAGGTTTTCATCAGGACAGGTTCAGGCATCGGGCGTCTCCATGGTCTTCGCGTGCCGTAAAAGTGCTTCGCGTGCCGGTTTGAAATCGCTGGCGATCCAATAGTCCTCCAGCCTGCGCAGCATCTCGCCCAAGGCGGGGCCCGGCGCAAGGCCACTCGCCACAAGATCGGTGCCCGAAACCGGAAAACGCGGCACCGGCCATTCATCGGCAAGATTCAACAAACTCTGCCATGCCGGGTCATCAAGGCCGTCACGGCTCTCGGCCCAACTGAGCACCACAGCATCACGCCACAGTTTTGGTTTCAGGAGATAGAGAACATGGCGGCGCTCGGCGGCCCGAAAATCCGGCGAGACCCGGGGTATCTCGGACAGTGCCTTCAGGCGCTTTGCCTCATCATTGGACAGGCGGAAACGCGCTTGCATCTGCAGCGGCTCCCGCGCCAGCACAAAGAGCTTGAATACGGGATCGGGTGGCAGGCGCCCGAGCACGTGCCAAGCCTTGGTGTGCGGCAGAACAACTTCGAGAATGCCCGATGATGCCATGACCTTGAGAACGGCCACGGTACGCGGCGCAACAAGCAGCTTGAAAAGCTCCTGGCGCAGACGTTCCGCCGACAGGCTTTTGAGATTGCCACGCTGCCGCCTGCAAGCCGCAAGCCCTGCCACATCGGGATTGCCCTTGCCGTAGAGCGCGTGAAAGCGGAAGAAGCGGAGGATACGAAGGAAGTCTTCACGGATGCGCCGCGAAGGCACCCCGACAAACTTCACACGCCGCTTTTGAATGTCGGCATAACCATTTGTAAAATCGGTTACTTTTCCATGCGCATCGCAATACAAGGCATTCATGGTGAAGTCGCGGCGCAAGGCGTCTTCGCGCCAGTCTTTGGTGAATGCAACGACGGCCCGGCGGCCATCCGTCACCACGTCGCGGCGCAAAGTCGTCACCTCGAAAGCCTGATGGCGCACCACCACGGTAACCGTGCCATGGGCAATGCCAGTGGGATGAACCGAAAACCCGGCGTCCTTGCAGACCCGCACGACATCCTCCGGCGGCAAGGTTGTCGCGATGTCAACGTCAGCGACCGGGACTTTCAAAATGGCGTTGCGCACCGCGCCACCCGCAACCCGCGCTTCGCCCTGTTCTGAAAGCACCGCCAATAATTTTTGCAGCCGCGGTTCGTTCAACCAAGCTTCGCCCGCCAGTGACGGCAATTGCGTTTTGCTGTTACGTGCCATGGCCCCGGAGCCTGTCATCGAGGTTCTTGATCATCCCGGCTGTGGCTCCCCAGATGTAGCGGCCGCCAAACGGATAGGCATAGTATTTCCGCTGCAAGCCCTGCCACTCCCGGGCATGGGTTTCGCGGTTGGCAGCATTCATCAGGAAGGCAAAGGGCACTTCAAAAACTTCGTCCACTTCGCCGGGTTCAGGTGCCAGCACAAAGCCATCGCGCACCAGCGCCACCACAGGGGAAATCATGTAGCCCGTCACCGTCAAATAGCCATCGAGATAGCCCAGAGGTTCAACAAATGAAGGTGCCAAACCCGTCTCTTCCTGCGCCTCGCGCAAAGCCGCCGCGAGACTGGTTTCGCCGTCATCGTGGCGTCCACCGGGAAAGGCGATTTGCCCTGCGTGTTTTGAAAGATGCGCGGTGCGCTGGGTAAGCAACACCGTCAATTCTTCGCCCCGCTGCACGATTGGCACGAGGACCGAGGCTGGCTTTGCTTTCACGCCTTCCGGGATCATGCGCGCCTTGATGTTCATGTCGTCGTCACTGCGGTTCCATGTCTCAGGTGCGGCTTGCAACAACCGCGTCGCCGCCAATTCGCGCAGCATTGCCGGCGTCATGGTTGCGCCCCGATTTCCGAGGCCCGTTGCATGGGAAAGAAAATGCCGCCCGACCACACACCGAACCATTCCCCTTCGGTCGTTCCCGCCGCCACCAAATCATAGAACAACGCCCGCACTACAAGTGCTTCGAGATTGCTGCGCACCAGCACATAAGGCTTGAGCCCGCCTGTGCCTTGCTCTTCGGCAAAACGCAGCGGATGCCTCTCATCCACCGTCACTTCATCGTCGCAATTCGTTTCAAATGAAATGGATTGATCGCGGCCCTTGTCCGCAATCGCCATGCGGATTGCCGTGAACGGCGCATCATCGACGCGGATACCGCATTTTTCCACCGGCGTCACAAGAAAGTACTTGTCATCGTCGCGGCGCAGAACCCGCGAAAACAGCGTGTACAACGGCTTCCGGCCGATCGGCGAATTCATGTAGAACCAGGTGCCATCGGCGGCGATGCGCATGTCAATGTCGCCGCAAAACGGCGGGTTCCACAGATGCACGGGCGGCAGGCTTTTGCCTGCTCCCTGAACTTCTTTTAATCCCGCCAAGGGATTGCTTGCGTCACGGCTTGCCGCCATCATCGGGGTCCTGAACAGAATCGTCTTTTAGGGTGCCTCTTTCACGCCACTTTGCGCGGGGAAAAGTCATCCGGAAAGCGAATTGATTGAACAACAAGATAGTGGACGACATGGCAAGCATCAACGACGCCGGCAAGCAGGCAATAAAAAACCTCGAAAGCGCCGCCACGCAACTCACGCGCGCCCGCAACGCCCTGAAAGAGGTGATCTTCGGCCAGGACGAGGTGATCAACCTGTGCCTCGCCACCATCCTCGCAGGTGGCCATGGGTTGATCGTCGGAGCGCCCGGCCTTGCCAAGACAAAACTGGCCTCAGCGCTGGGGCGTGTCCTGGGCCTTGACGAAAAGCGCGTGCAATTCACGCCTGACCTGATGCCCGCCGACATTCTGGGATCGGAAGTTCTTGATGAAGGCGACAAGGGGCGGAAGTCCTTCCGCTTCGTGCCGGGGCCAGTGTTTTGCCAGTTGCTGATGGCCGACGAAATCAACCGCGCATCCCCCCGCACCCAGTCGGCCCTGCTGCAAGCCATGCAGGAACATCATGTGACAATCGCGGGCGTGCGCCATGACCTGCCTCAGCCCTTTCATGTGCTGGCCACCCAAAATCCGATTGAACAGGAAGGCACTTATCCGCTGCCCGAGGCCCAGCTTGACCGTTTCATCATGCAGATCGACATTTCCTATCCGCCGCTCGAAGCCGAGCGCCGCATGTTGTTTTCGACGACCGGCAACAATGAAGCAGAAGCCGCACAGGCCATGACATCAAGCGAACTCATGGCGGCGCAACGCCTGACCCGAACCATACCCGTCGGTGAACAGGTGGCCGACGCCATCCTGCGCGTTGTGCGCGCTGGAAGGCCGGGACCTGCATCCGACAAGATGGTCAATGACAATGTTGCCTGGGGGCCTTCGCCCCGCGCCAGCCAGGCGCTGATGCTTGGGGCAAGGGCCCGCGCACTTCTTGACGGCCGTCTCGCACCTTCGATCGATGATGTCGCCGCCCTGCTCGAACCCGTTTTCAAGCACCGCATGGCCATTTCATTTGCAGCCCGGGCCGACGGCAAATCGGTTGCTGACGTGATCAATCACTTGAAAGGCCAACTGGCCTGATGGCGCAGGCCTCTGCCCTCGCCCATCGCCTCACGCAAAAGGCTGAAAGCTTTGGCCAGGTTATGCCGCCGCTTCTGGTACGGGCGGAAAAAATTGCGGCAACCGTCATACTCGGCGTCCATGGTCGCCGCGTTGCCGGGCCCGGCGAAACCTTCTGGCAATACCGGCCCTATGGTTTTGGTGATTCAACCCAGCGCATCGACTGGCACAGGTCAGCACGCTCCGACCAGGTGTTCATCCGCGAAAACGAATGGGAATCCGCCAACACGCTGTGGCTCTGGTCGAACAGCACGGCGCGCATGAATTTCCGCTCGCATCTCGCCAGCGACACAAAGCAGGATCGAGCGCAACTTTTGGCCCTGGCGCTCGCCAGCCTGGCGGCCCGCGCCCATGAGCGGGTTGGTGCATTGGGCTCACAGCGCCAGGCGGGCTATGGCCGGGTTGCAGTCTTGCGCGTCGCGGAATTCCTCGCAAGCACACGCGCTGAAAGCTTGCCAGTGGGAAGTGCTTTGCAGCGCCGCTCGGCTACGGTTCTTGTCTCTGATTTTCTTGATCCGATCGACGACATTCGCAAACATTTGACGGCCATTGCCCAGGCTGGCGTGCGCGGCCACGTGGTGCAAATCGCCGATCCGGCGGAGGAAAGCCTGCCCTATGAAGGGCGCATTGAGTTCCTCGGATTGGACAATCCTTCCAAATACTTGGCACGGAAAACTGAATCACTTCGTGAAGATTACATCAGGGCCTATCAGGCCCATCGTGAACAGGTCCGGGCGATTGCCCAGAGCCTCGGCTGGTCTTTCACACTTCACCGCACGGATGCAGCCCCTGCCCAAACCCTGTTGCCGCTTCACCTACTCATCAGCGGTGCTGCCGAACGGGCCAGCCGCACATGACGGGCTTCATCCAGACCCTTGGCTTTGGCACACCGCTGGCTTTGCTGGCGCTCGCCGCCTTGCCGCTGATCTGGTGGCTGTTGCGCTTTACGCCGCCAAGGCCAAAGTCGATCGCCTTTCCGCCGATCCGCATTCTGCTGGGTCTGCCCCGCCAGGAAGAAACACCGGACAAAACGCCGTGGTGGTTGCTGGTGCTTCGGCTGGCACTCGCAACACTTATCATCTTTGTCGTCGCCCAACCCTTCCTGCAGCCCAAGGGTACGGCTGATCTTCCCACGGGCACGCGCCTCATCATTGTTGATGACGGCTGGGCTGCGGCTGGTCACTGGAGCGAACGTCGGCAAAGCTTGCTCGATGTGCTGGAAGATGCCCGTGACCGTGGTGACCTGGTCATTGTTGCTGGCACAGCGCCTTCGCCCCGCGCCATCGATTATCAGGTGATTGCGGCAAGTGCTGCCCTTGACGCTGCCCGCAGCTTGCGCCCTTCACCGCTCTCGTCCGACCGCATGGCGCTCTTGGCAAAACTCAAGACGGCGGCACTGAAGGACCTCGGTTCGATTGTCTGGCTGAGTGACGGTTTGCAGTCCGGCTCCGCCGTTGACTTTGCCGTGGCACTGCAAGCGCTGGCACCACCAGCCACATTGCGTATTCTCGCCCCCGAAACAGCAGCCTTGCCGTTGGCACTTGGGCCAGTGCGGCTTGAAGGCCAGGACATTGCGTTTTCAGTTTTCAAGCCCGCTGCAAGTCCTGTTGCAACAGCAACCATCAGCCTCAAGGCCACCAA
>JANNFZ010000568.1:0-4975 GCA_031380375.1 Hyphomicrobiales bacterium | reverse complement strand
CCCGCACGGGCCAAACGGATTTTCAGTGGCATTGTCTTTCTCCAATAAATCTAGATGTTGTTCACTTGGTTTTCGTCGTTCTTTTCGAACTTGGGAATTTGCTTTTTAATTCATCCCATTCCTTCTTGATAGCGGCTTGGGCTAGTTCATGCAGTTCGGGATCGCGGGATGCCAGATCAAGTTTCTCTTTTGTATACTTTTCCATCATCTCTATCAGCGTCTCGTGCGCCTTCTCTTTTAAATTGAGACAGAGTCTGATGTACGAACGGTGACGCTGCATTTCCTCAGTAAACTGCATATATTTTTCGCGCCACTCGCGCGCCAACTGCACATTCTTCTTTGCAAAAACGTCAATGCGGCGCTGAGCAGCAGCTCTGCTGTAAGTAGCAGCAACAAATTCGGCAAAATGAGTTCTGAGGTTTTCAATCCATTCTTTGCGAAATTCGGCGAGTTTCTGTTCGCCAGAAGTGCGCAGCGCTCGGTGCGCAATAACGTTTGACCATATGGCAGTTCCAAATGCCGCAATGCCTAGACAAAGGGTGACCCACTCAGACGTTTGCATGTTAGAAAAGATGGTCATCATTTCTTCTTTCCCAATCCGGGAAGTCCTTTGAAGCCGCCGCCCAATCCGGGCAGGCCGCCGAGACCGGGCAATTTAGATCCGCCCGATCCCATTAGTTTTGAAAGGTCAGGCATGGCGGGCGCTTGCGCTGCACCACCTTTCCCCCCCATCAAATCCTGCAATTCCGGCGGCAATGAATTTTGATCCATGCCAGCAAGTTCGGCCTGCATGCGTTCCATCTCGGCTGCATCAGGCACGCCCTTGCCACCGAACATCTTGCCGAACATGCCTTTGCCGGAACCCATCTGCTTCATCATGGCGGCCATTTGAATATGCATTTTAAGGAGCTTGTTGATCTCTTCGACTTTTGTGCCGGAGCCTGCCGCGATGCGCTTTCTCCGCTTGCCATCGATGATCTTTGGACTGGTACGCTCGCGCTTGGTCATCGAGCCGATGATGGCGACCTGACGCTTGAACACCGTCTTGTCGAGGTCCTGGCCCTCAAGCTGTTTCTGGATCTTGCCCATGCCCGGCAGCATTTTCATGACACCACCCATGCCGCCCAGTTTTTCCAGCTGCTTCAGCTGGTCGGCGAGGTCATTCATGTCGAAGGCCCCTTTGCGCATGCGATCGGCGATTTTCTTCGCCTTCTCATGGTCAATGTCTTGTGCCGCACGCTCGACAAGCGAGACAACGTCACCCATGCCGAGAATGCGGCCGGCGATGCGGCTTGGATGAAAGTCCTCAAGGCCATCGAGCTTTTCACCCGTCCCCATGAGCTTGATGGGTTTGCCCGTGACAGCGCGCATGGAAAGGGCGGCACCACCGCGGCCATCGCCATCAATGCGGGTCAGCACAATGCCAGTGATGCCGATTTTCTCGTCGAAGGCACGGGCCAGATTGACCGCATCCTGGCCGGTCAGGGCATCGGCAACGAGCAGTGTTTCTTTTGGCTTGGCGATATCGCGGACGGCGGCGGCCTCGGCCAGCAATTCCTCATCGATGTGCAAGCGGCCCGCCGTGTCGAGCATCACAATGTCATAGGCACCCTTGCGGGCTTCCGACATGGCGCGCTTGGCGATGACAGTCGAACTCTCGCCCTTGACGATTTTCAGCGTATCGACCTTGACTTGGCGGCCCAGAATTTCGAGCTGCTCTTGTGCCGCCGGACGGCTGGTATCGAGCGAGGCCATCAGCACTTTGCGCTTCTCGCGCTCAGTCAGCCGCTTGGCGAGTTTGGCGGTGGTGGTTGTTTTGCCCGAGCCCTGCAGGCCCACCATCAGAATGGCAACCGGCGGCGAGGCCCGAAGGTTGAGCGTTGACTGATCGGATCCCAGTGTTTCAACAAGTTGGTCGTGAACGATCTTCACCACCATCTGGCCGGGCTTGATGGATTTCACAAGTTCGGCACCGACCGCCTTCTCGCGCACTTTCTCAATGAAGCCCTTGACCACTTCCAGTGCCACGTCGGCTTCAAGGAGTGCACGTCGCACCTCGCGCATCGCCACGTCGACATCGGCCTCCGACAGGCTGCCACGGCCTGTAAGACTGTCGAATATGCCGGACAAGCGCTCGGAAAGGGTTTCGAACATAGGGTTTCCTGATATCCCAAACGAAACGACACCCGGGGGCGAAACTCGCTGCCGGATGCCGGTCTCACCATCTCCCGGGAATGAACACCCCATGTGTGGCAGGACCGCGTAACGTTCAAGACGTTATTGAGTGGCCGGGGCCATAGGGGAAACGGGCGGGCAAGTCAAATTGGGGTGCGACTCCTGGTGATTGTGCCTAATCTATCGGTCATGAAGAAATTCGTCTTGGATACCAATTGCCTTTTGGAAATCGACGAAAGCAGAGTTTTCGAAAGTGATTTAAAATGCCTCATTGCGCTTCACGGGCGCGGAAAAGTGAACCTATCGATCAACGCTATTTCGGCTTCTGAAAACCAAAAAGGCGGAACACACCTGATCTTGTTCGGCGATTTCGAGAGGCGACTTGAAGGTTGGGGCGTCAATCATTTGCCTTTGCTCATGCCGTTCGGAATCTGGGATTCAACTTTTTTTGACAAGTTTATTTGGTCAGATGAGAACGACGTTGATTTGATCAAACGTATTCACAGTATTCTGTTTCCGCATATTGAATTCGACTGGAACGCTTTTGCTGCCCGGACACAAAGCAATCCTCAGAACAAATCCACAAGAGAGTATATGAGATGGCGCAACGCCATCTGTGATTCTCAGATGGCGTGGGCTGCAATTCACTATGAGCAGGATGCCTTGGTAACGACCAACACAAAGCAGTTCCAGGCAAACCTGAATGAACTCAACAAGATTGGATTGTGCAACGCAATCTTACCAAGCGAAGCGGTATCACTTATCTTAAATGACTGACATCACTCAACCCTGCCACATAGTCACCTCCCGCGCCTTGACCCTTGCCGGGCGCAAGGGCACCTTCGCCATCGGGCCGTCGCCGGGCATCAAGGACCTGTGGCAGAGCCTGATGGTGGATTTTGGAAAGATCGAGGGTCAAATTGGGCTTCATGCCTATGGCGTCTGTTTCAATTTCGATGGCACTCCTGAATCCGGGGGCCACATGGACTATCTAGCGGTGGTGCAGGTGGCCAATGCCGGGGCGGTGCCCGGCTATCTCCACACCATGATCATTCCGGCGCGGAAAGTGGCTGTGTTCACGCATCAAGGCGATATGGTGACACTCAGCGAAACCTGGGCCAGAATTTTCGCCGAAGGACTGCCGGAAGCAATGCTCAAGGTGGCCGATGGCCCGCAATTCGAGGTCTATGACTATTCATCCGGTGATTATGGCGGGACGGTCGAGATCCATGTTCCCGTGAAGTAACCTCACCCGACGCTTGCAGCGCCACCCTCTCCGAAGGAGAGGGGACGAAAATCTGACTGTCCCTTCTCCCTTGGAGAAGGTGCCCCGCAGGGGCGGATGAGGTCACTTCGCCCATTCCCGCCCTAGCTTTTAAGCCCCGCTTCCCCATATAAGCCCGGTCATGACGGCACCCCTGCCCTTTCGCAAGATGAACGGCCTCGGCAATGATTTTGTCGTGCTGGACGGTCGTGCGCGGAAGCTTGCCATCACCGAAACGAAAGCCCGCGCCATCGCCGACCGCACCTCCGGCATCGGCTGTGACCAGTTGATCGTACTTGAGAATTCGCCGATCGCCGATGTGAAGATGCGGATCTGGAATGCCGAGGGTGGCGAAGTGGAAAGTTGCGGCAATGCCTCGCGTTGCATTGCCGATATCATCATGGCGGAAAAAAACACCAGCAGTGCCACTATCGACACCTTGGGTGGCCTCCTCGTAGGCAGTGCGGCAGGTGCCGCCCGCGTGATGATCGACAACGGACGCCCGCGCTATGGCTGGGCCGACATTCCCCTGTCGGAAGCCTTCGCCGACACCCGCCACATCGAATTGCAAGTGGGGCCCATCGATGCGCCGCTTATCCATTCGCCTTCGGTCGTCAATGTCGGCAATCCCCATTGCATCTTTTGGGTTGATGATTTGAACGTCGTCGATCTCGCCAAGGTGGGACCGATGATCGAGCACCACCCGCTGTTTCCCGAACGTACCAATGTGAGCCTCGCCCATGTTATGTCCCGCGACCATGTTGAAGTGAAGGTCTGGGAGCGCGGCGCCGGTCTGACCAAGGCCTGCGGAACTGCTGCCTGTGCCGTCATGGCGGCGGGCTTCCGCCTGAAGCTCATAGACACCAATTGCCGCGTCACCCTTCCGGGAGGCGATCTTCTCATGGCTGTGAACGAGGAGAACGGCCACATCCTCATGACCGGCCCCGTGGAATATGATTATGAGGACGTGCTGCCAGCGCGGCTCATGGCATGAGCGAATTGCGCGTCGAGACCTTCGGATGCCGTCTCAATACTTTTGAATCTGAAATCATGCGCGGCCACGCCGAAAAGGCAGGCCTCACCAACACCATCATTTTCAACACTTGTGCCGTGACGGCAGAGGCGACGCGCCAGGCCCGGCAAGCCATCCGCAAGGCGCGGAAGGAAAGCCCCGGCGCAGAGATTATCGTCACCGGCTGTGCGGCACAGACCGAGGCAGAGACTTTTGCCGCCATGCCGGAAGTCACACGCATTCTCGGCAATGAAGAAAAGCTGAAATCCACAAGCTGGCTCAAGGGCAGCAATGGCCCCCGCGTTGATGTCTCCGACATCATGCAGGTGAAAGAAGCCCACGTGCCAATGATCGAGCGCCTGACGGGGCGCACCCGCGCCTTTGCCCAGGTTCAGAATGGCTGCGACCATCGCTGCACCTTCTGCATCATTCCCTATGGCCGGGGCAATTCCAGATCCGTGCCTTTGCTGGCCGCAATCGACCAGGTGAAGCGCTTTGTTGATCAGGGCCACAATGAGGTGGTG
>JANNFZ010000026.1:0-6715 GCA_031380375.1 Hyphomicrobiales bacterium | reverse complement strand
GCGGAAGGAACCTCGCTCACGTGACTGGCATTGCCGCCAGTTGTTTGCCTGGCGAGCTTTCCAGCCCCGAAGCGCACCACCCGCGCCGAACCACCCCGTGTACGGAGTTCCTACTGCTGCCAGGCGATTTCGAGGTATTGCCGTTCAACGATGTCACGCAGGCGGCGGACTTCGTACTGCAGGACTTCGGTTGGGTCGCTCATGTCACGCATTCTCCTTGGCACGGCTTCTTTGCTTCTTGCGTTTGACTTTCCGTTTGCGTTGCGGGGCAATTGCCAGTGGCGGCCTGGCCGGCTGCGGCGTCACTCCAAGGGCGCGAACGATCAAGTCAGCGGCGGCCTGCGCGCCGTTGGGCAGCGCAATTCGCGCTGCGTTGACCTTGATGACGGCGCGTGCCCTCTCGTCCATCATCGCAGCGATCATGGCGGGAAGATCCTTGAATTCCTCCGGCGAAATCATCAGCGCAGCACCCTGGTCGACGGCGAAGGCGGCGCGGCCGGCCTGGTCGTCCATGATCGGGTTCTCGTTGGCAAGGAAGATGGCCGGAAGCCCGAAGGAAATGATCTCGTTGAATGAGTTGTAGCCCGCAGCCGAAATCGTGAAATCGAAGGCGTTGAAGTACCGGCTCAGCGGAAAGCCGCGCAGCACTTTCACCTCTGGCCAGACATCGAAGGAGACTGCACCGATCGCCCATTCTGCGATCACTACCTGGAGGTCGGGAAAGCGCGCGCAGGCCTTGATGATTTCGTTGGTCTGGCTGACGATTTCCGAAGATGTGCCCGAACCCAACTGAATGAGCACAGCGGGTTTCCTCGGATTGATCCCCAAAGCCTTGGCGGCGCTGCGCCGGTCGAGCAGTTCCTCGACATCAAGCAGGCGGATGGGGTCAACATGGGCTGAGCGGCCGTGTTGTGTGGCGGTCACCCCGGCATCGCGCGAGTCGGCCACGTCGCGGGGCTCGATCACCATGTCGAAGTGCTTCTGGCGCTTGAGAAGGTTTTCGTTGGCCGCACCCGGTCGCCACATGCCGCGCCTCACCCACACGCTGGGAAAATCCGGCCTGGTGGCGATGGCGCGCACAAGCCCGGCATAGGGAGCTCCTCCGTCGAATACTGCGGCGGTGATGCCATAGGCGTCGAACACCATGTCGATATGCTGGCGGAACCAGTCGTTCCATTCCTGCACCGTGCTCACCTCGCATTGCGCGGAGAAGGGAATGTATTCCACTGGAAAGCCGAAGTCCTTCACGATGCCGAAGGCCTGGCTCATGGTGACGAAGACAGGATCGACATTGGCAGGAAGCCGCCTGGCGATGCACAGGAGCCGCGTGAGGTGGCCTAGCCCGACACCGTTCGACGTGATGAAAGCGACGCGTTGGCGCTTCTCCCTGTCGGCTGGTGCTGATGCCGGCGAAGCACCGGTCAGACGCGCGATCCGTTCGATGTGATGCGAAGATGCAAAGCGGGCGGAAGCATTGCGCGAAGCCTCGCGGGCATGCTGCGCCAGCTCGCTGCGATCACGGGCCAGAAGCCGTACCGTTTCCTCCGCCTTGGCAGCACCGCAGCCGATGGCGCCTGGACCCAACTCGCGGGCGAGTTCGGGTTTCGCCAACACCACGACACCCCGCTGCATCGCCTCGGCCAAGGCGCACAGGGGCGGGGGCTTCAGGTCATCGGGGTCGACATAGAGGAAATCGAGGCTCGACAGGAATTTTCCGGCAGATTGCTCGATAATCGAAAGCTTGTCGAGAAAACCTGCCGGCGGATCGTCGCTCACCGGTGCGGCCTGCAGCACGCGCACATAGCAGCCGGCGAAGATGGGCGGCTTCACTTCCGGCTTGTCGGACTTGCCGAAATCGAGCGGCAATTCCGATTCAACGCGGCCAATCACCGGCCTGTCCCACGAAAACGCGCGGTCGCGCCACTTCCGCGGCGCCAGCGATACAGTCCAGTCCTCGGCATCAAGCGGAATGTCGGCCCAGGCTTTCATCAGCGCCTCGCGGATCGCGGCCGACGCCGGTGCCCATACGGGTTGCACCTGAAACGCCAGAGCCATGAGCCGGTGCTTGCGGACAACACCGTATGCACGGTCGGGCATGCGGGTGACCACGGCGACGGCCTGCCGGGCGGCGATCTGCGGCAATTTTTCCGGCAGCGGTTCCAGCGCATCCTCTGGCGCGTGGATCACCAGAAGGCGCGTCGACACCTGGTCGGTGGCGGTCAGCACCTCCGCCATGCCCGCCATGACGCAGGCTTGAATATCGCCGCGAATGGCACCGGATTTGATGCGCCCCGACGGCACGTGCAGCAGCGCCGTGCGGTACCCTGCGGCGTGCTGGATGCGGATTTCGTGGGCGATGCGGAGGCCCGCATCGGCTGTGCCGCGCATGTCGGCCAGTATCACCACGTCATAGTTGACGCTGACGAGCTGCAGTCTCGCACCTTTGCTCATGTCAAACTCTCTCCTTGGATGAACGGGAAACCGGTGGACTGCGCCGCCCAGCAGGCGGCCGATGAATTTGACATGACGCTGCGGGCCGTGATGTTCGTTGACCAGGGCCAGCGCCCGCCTCGATTGTTTCTGACAGCGTGGCCAGTCGCGGTGGAGGCTCCGCGCCGTGTCGACTGCGTCTCCGGCGCACCGGTAGAGTGCTGCTTCCCCGAAGGTTGTTTCGAAATGCAGTGGCAACACCGCCACCGCTCCACTGGCGCAGGCTTCGAGCACGGTGCGACCGAAGGCCTCGATGAGGTCGGGATGGTGGTAGTAGAGAAAGAAGTCGATGGTTTTCAGGAAGTCCTGGGGCTCCATCTGCCCGAAGCGGTAAGCCGTCCAGTTGGCGGGAAAGGTCCCCATAACCCGCTTCAGATAGTCGCCTGTGCCGAGCAGTCGGACTTCGAGGTCCGATTCGTCGGGATAGACCGCAAGGATGTCCTGTTTGGTGGCCGGCCACTTGTCCTTATCGGCGCGGCCGTGGCGACCGATGACAGGAATGGATTTGAGCGCTGCCGGCCGAGGGCAGGCCCACTCCTCCGGGAAAACAAGATTGTGCCAGTCGTCATCAGTGAGTTGAAGCTTCGGCGCTGTCTTCCGCAGGTCGTCGCGCACCACTGGGGAAATCGGTGCCCACAGTGGCGCCTGCCCGGAGACAGCTTCGGCAATTGCAGCTACGCGCGCCGCGTCATAGTATGGAAGGCCGTTGCGGTCCGTATGGGTCTGGTGCGCCACCAGCATGGCAGCGCCCAATTTCAGCCGGGGCAGGCCCTCGGGCATGGTGGTGAAGGCCATGGGATTGTGCAGAATGCCAAGCTTGGCTTCGATCTTGCGGGTGCCGGCGGCGACGGACACCGCTTCGCCCCGCGCCACGCAAGCCCTGATCAGCGGATGAATCGGCCGTTGCTGCTTCAGGATGGCTGCGTTCGACTGCACCAGCCCGATGCGGTAGCCCGCACCGGCGAGGGCGCGGATTTCATGCGCCGTGGCCACCGAGGTTCCACCGGGAAAGCGGAAGTCCCCGACCATTACTATGTCGATGTCGCTCATGATTCTCCGAGAGGCAAGCCTCCGCCAGCCGTCCCGCATGGTGCGGCACGGCAGAACGGCGCGTTGGCCGATGGCGGCGTGAAAAAGCCGGCGGAACGCCGATCTCCGCTGGCCACTTCACATGTTCAGTTTGGATTCAGTGTGGAGCGGATTGCTGTGCCAAATGGCTCAGCCTTCATAGTGGCCCGGCGGGCCGATGGCGGGTTTGCCGGGAGGGCCGAAAACATCCGGCCTGCCTTTGTCGCCCTTGTCCTTGAAGCGCGCCGCTAGCATGTCGAAGGCTTCAGCGGCCTCCAGGCTTGCCGGATCATCGATCACGAACTGTTCAAGCGTTGCGGGCGGCGTGCCGGCAGCGACCGGTACAGTCATTCCAGCGATATTGACGGCCACGCCCGCCGCACTGAGAATTGCTAACAATTTCTTAGAATTCATGTCTTGCCCTCCATTTTGCCGTTCGCATGTTTAATCAACAGTGAAATGCTGCCATGCGAAAGCCGATGCTGCAATCGCTGTGTCTCTTCATGCTGAAAGCTGCGTAAACCGGGTCGCTAAATTGCAAGGGCAATTGGACTCAAATTTGTGCGAGCAGCGATGCACCAGCTTAAACTGCAGAAGCCGACCGCAATGGCCGGCGTTGCCGTGTTGAGTATGATTCTTTCTTAGAAGGCCGTGACCATGACGTCCGTCATGCGGTTGGTCATAGGCCCCTGTCGGCAAAGGGGCTTTGGCTCCCATTCGATGCAGTAGCCGTACATCGACCTCACAGTGACCCGCGAAAGCGTGCCGGTTGCGCTATAGTGATGGTATCCCAGGGCTTGGAGTTGTCCCTGCACCATGAACACATAGGCGTGCTTGTTGACGCTCTTCAGCTTGCGTACCAGCTTCGGCGTTTCCAAGGGACCAGCGGCGCGGACCTTGGCCTCAATCTGGCGGTAGGAAGCGGTGCCTTCGGCTGCCGCAGCTTCGAGAAGAATCTCTTCGCTCCGCAAGGTTCCATGATCGAGCTTCGATGCCACAGCCGCCAGTTCAGCCCACGCCTTGGTGAGATTGCGGCGCACACCGCTCTTGTGACCATCGCGGTACAGCGCCACCAGCTTGCGTGCCGCGGTCGAGTTGCCGTCTTCAGCGGCCTGACGCAGCAGCGAAAGCGCGGCCTCGGCATTGCGACCGACGCCCAGGCCATTGAGATAGCATTCGGCAAGCGCCACGGCCGCATCAGGATTGCTCTTGCGCTTGGCTTCTTCGAGCATGGCAAAACCATTCCGGCGCGGAACTCCCTTGCCGAGCTTGCCCTCGGCAATGCCCTTTGCGATCATCACAAGGGCCCCGTCGCGTCCTGCGGCAACGGCCTTGTTGAAGTAGTCCAGCGCCTTCACCGGATCGCGGTCCACTCCGCGGCCATCGCGGTAGATTTCGCCCAGGCGCACAAAGGCCAGGCTGCGGCCAGCGGCTGCGGCCTGCTCGTAATAAGCGAGGGCCTTTTGCCGCGCCGCCGCACCACCGGCGCCACGGGCAAAGGCATCGCCGGCTGCCAGCATGGCATTGCCGTTGCCTTTTGCCGCGAGCGCTTCAAGAACCGCAAGGCCGTTGACGGCGTCACGCCGCGTCCCATAGCCCGCAATCCTGAATTCGGCGGTCCTCAGCCTGGCGCGGGTTTCGCCCAGTGCCGCGGCTTGCTCCATCAATCCGAAGACCGCCGTTGCTTCGCCTCCTGTTTTCATCAGGGCCGCGCCGCGCTCGAACAGCACCTGACCTTCTCCGGCGGCAAAACTTGGAGAGGTGAAGAGCAGGGCCGCGACGCCGATTGCTCCGAGTCGAGCCGCCATCGATTTCCTCATGAATTGCCGTGATAACAGCGAAACACGTTTCATCGCCATGGTATCCCTCACGCTGATAACCTGGTGGAGTTTGCTCCCAAGCCGTGCCATTGCACAGCGCAGGATTTTTTCATGGCAACCGATTGGTCAACAGAATCAAAACAACTTGCCTAAAGACTGAAATGCTTGGCCTATCAGCCAGAATCTCGCGCTTGTTGCCAGCGTTACCCTTCGTCCGGCACCCCCCAGAATAAAACCAGTCCCCGACATGCCTTGCCGCACAGCTGTTGACCCGACTTTGATTTAAACACTTCGTCCTTTGCAGCACGAGCTTCAGCTAACTTGCAATTTAGGCTCGGGACCCGTTAAATCCGTTGCGGATCAGTCGCGGTCTTGATTCAAAGTCTCCAGCAAAGGAGGCCATGATGGGTGATTTGTTTTTGCTGAGCGAGAAGCAGATGGCGCGGATTACGCCGCACTTTCCGCTGTCCCACGGTGTTCCCAGGGTCGACGACCGGCGGGTGGTCAGCGGCATCGTCTATGTCATCCGCAACGGCTTGCAGTGGAAAGACGCGCCCACGGCCTATGGTCCGCACAAGACCCTCTACAACCGCTTTATCCGCTGGTCGCTGCTTGGCGTCTTCGACCGCATCTTCGCAAGCCTTGCCGGAGACGGTCCGAAGCCCGAGCGACTGATGATTGATGCCACTCACCTGAAGGCCCATCGCACAGCGGCAAGCCTGCTCAAAAAGGGGGCCTTTCCCGCTGCATCGGGCGCACGAAAGGCGGCCTGAACTCAAAACTTCATGCCGTCACGGATGGCGACGGCAAGCCCATCATGCTGTTGCTGACCGAAGGCCAGATGAGCGATCACATCGGCGCCAAGCTGCTTTACCCGCAGTTGCCGCAAGCCAATACGCTCATTGCCGACAAAGGCTACGACAGCGACGAGTTCCGCGACGCGCTCGAAGCCAAGGGCATCAGCGCCTGCATCCCGCCGAAATCAAACCGCATCATCCAGCACAGCTATGACAAGGAACTCTACAAGACCCGTCACAGGATCGAAAACATGTTCGGCAAACTCAAGGACTGGCGGCGGATATCAACCCGCTACGATCGCTGCGCCCACACTTTCTTCTCGGCCATCTGCATCGCCGCAAGCTTCATCTTCTATCTCAATCAATGAGTCCTGACCCTAGAGACTTGGCCCACAAATCTGTGGAAAGCTATTCCAATGCTTTGGCCACACCGACCAGCGCTGGCCGCAGGCAGCGCTCGCCGACTGCATAGCCCGACTGGATTTCCTGTGTGACCGTGCCGGGGGGATATTCGTCGGTTGGCACTTCGAACATCGCCTG
>JANNFZ010000509.1:0-2666 GCA_031380375.1 Hyphomicrobiales bacterium | reverse complement strand
GGGCATGGCGGGCGGTGGTGACAAGGGCGGAGACGGCAAAGGCCGCACAGGAGCGCAGGATCGCGCCTACATTGTGGGGGTCAGTCACCTGGTCGAGCAACACAATCAGGCCGTCACGGGGCACCTGGTCAAGGCGCGGTTGTTTCAGGGGGCGGGTTTCCAGCACCACGCCTTGATGCACGGCATCATGGCCGGTCAGCATATGGTCGAGCACCCGGGGGTGGACGATTTCGGCCTTGATTCCGGTCGCGACTTTTTCTTCCAGCAGGCGGTTGTGGCCGTTTTCTGTGGCCCACAGGCTGATGTGATGGCGCGAGGGATTAGCGAGCGCTGCCGCCACGGCATGGATGCCGTAAAGCAGGTCATTTGCGGCATCGGGCATGTGCGAGATGGCGCGCGGCTGGTCGCCCAGCAAGGTTGTGGGCCGGGGCTTGTCGGGCTTGGCACCTGGACGGCGGGGCGGGAATGCAGGCTTGCCGGCAGTGCGGGGACGGTGGGGCATGGTTCTGTGTTAGCGGAGTGGGAGAGGCTGGAACAGGGGTTGTGTGCCAAAGCCATCGGCAATTCCGCACTTACGGGTATGTGTCCAAACTGCGGAAAGCGCTACCTGCGGCGTCCTTGGGTGCGAGTATGGGCTGTCGCCCCTCGAGAGGCCAGACAATGCCGATGTCAGGATCATTCCAGGACATAATGCATTCGTCACCGGGGCTCCAATAATCGGTTGCCTTGTAGAGCACGTCGGCAGTTTCACTCAGGCAGAGATAGCCATGGGCAAAGCCGGGCGGGATCCAAAGTTGCTGGCGGTTTTGTGCAGACAGCCGTGTCCCGGCCCAGTGGCCAAAGTACTTCGAAGATCGCCGCAGGTCCACGGCCACATCATAGATTTCGCCTGCGACGACACGCACCAGCTTTCCTTGGGGATGTTGGCGTTGGTAGTGCATGCCGCGCAAGACGCCTGCAAGCGACCGGCTGTGGTTGTCCTGGACAAAGGTCAAATCCAGGCCGGTGCAGGCCGCGAATTCGCGTTGATTGAAACTCTCAAAGAATTGCCCGCGCGCATCGGAAAAAACTGCGGGTTCCAGCCGCAAGACGTCAGGGAGTGGTGTGGTGTGGACTGTGTAAGCCATGGGAGGCCTAGTTCAAGAGACTGAGCAAGTAGCGGCCATAATCGTTCTTGGCGAGTTGTGCCGCCTGGGCGCGAAGACTTTCGGCGTTGATCCAACCTTGACCATAGGCAATCTCCTCTGGGCAGGCGACCATCAGTCCCTGACGGCGCTGCAAGGTGGCCACGAAACCCGAAGCCTCCAACAGGCTGTCGTGGGTTCCCGTGTCGAGCCAGGCGTGACCGCGGCCCATCATCTCGACTTGTAATTCGCCTTTTTCGAGATAGTGCCTGTTGACGTCGGTTATTTCCAGCTCACCGCGTGGTGAAGGCTTGAGGCTTGCTGCGATATCACAAACCTGCGTGTCGTAAAAATACAGGCCTGTGACGGCAAAGCTGCTCTTGGGTTGCTTGGGCTTTTCCTCAATGCTGATGGCTTTATGGTTGGCGTCAAATGCCACGACGCCATAGCGTTCGGGATCATGGACATGATAGGCGAATACCGTTGCACCTGAAGTGCGTGCATTGGCCGTCCTGAGCTGTTGCGGAAAATTTGTGCCATAAAAAATATTGTCGCCCAACACCAGGGCCGATGGGCCATTGGCCACGAAGTCCTTGCCGATGACAAAGGCCTGGGCCAGTCCGTCCGGCGAAGGCTGTACCGCGTAGCTGATCTCAAGTCCCCATTGTTTGCCGCTGCCGAGCAAGTCACGGAATTTGGGCGTGTCGTCCGGTGTCGATATGACCAGAATTTCGCGAATGCCCGCGAGCATCAGCGTGGTCAGGGGATAGTAGATCATCGGTTTGTCATAAACCGGCATCAGCTGTTTTGAGATGGCCCGCGTCACAGGATAGAGGCGGGTGCCCGAACCACCCGCCAGAATGATGCCCCGTCTATTGTTGTACGTCATTGTACCCATCCCTTCCCATGCGGTCATTGGCTGTACTGGAGATCCAGCCACTGGCGGTAGGAGCCGCTTGTCACGTTGTTGACCCAGGGCTTGTTGTCGAGAAACCAGCGTACAGTTGTTCTGATTCCGGTTTCAAATGTAACAGCCGGTTTCCAGCCCAGCTCCGACATGATCTTGCCCGCATCAATGGCATAGCGCCGGTCATGCCCGGGCCGGTCCGCCACAAATGCAATCTGCCGGGAATAGGACTTTCCGTCTTTTCGCGGTGAAAGCTCATCCAGCACGGCGCAAACGGTGTTAACGACCTGCAGGTTGGTGCGCTCGCTGTTGCCGCCGACATTGTAGGTTTCACCCAGGCGGCCCTTGGCGAGAACCAGCCTGATCGCCGCGCAATGATCCCCGACATAGAGCCAGTCACGGACCTGCATGCCATCGCCATAGATCGGCAGCGGCTTGCCGGCGAGCGCATTGTTGATGATCAGCGGGATGAGTTTTTCCGGAAAGTGGAACGGGCCATAGTTGTTCGAACAATTGGTAGTGAGCACAGGGATGCCATAGGTGTGGTGATAGGCGCGCACGAGATGGTCGGAGGCAGCCTTGCTGGCGGAATAGGGACTGTTGGGCTCATAACGGCTGTCCTCCCGGAAGGCGGG
>JANNFZ010000488.1:0-5234 GCA_031380375.1 Hyphomicrobiales bacterium | reverse complement strand
TCAGATGCGGCGATCCAACATGGCCGCAAATGACCGTGCATGATTTGCGGCGGCGTCGCGACCCTGGGTGGACTGGAATTCGCGTTCATCGCGTTCGCCAATGTCCTGCTGGAGGTGGGCATTGAACTGCAAAACAGATTGGACCTTGTGCCCGGTGACCAAGATCTGACCCAGAATTTCAGTGAGGCGACGCAATTTTTTCTGCAGGGTGACGATAGCGCCTGGTGCCGCGGAAAACGCTGGATTGAGATGAATGTGTTGGCTGTTCATTATGTAACTCCTCTTCTGATGCGAGCGTGCCACCTGCAGGTCCGGAGGGGAAACGAGTTGCTTAAATCCGGTGCATGAGCAATCCTCATGGCCATGGGCTTTCCCGTCGGACTCGACCTAGACCTGCTGCGCAGCTTTGTCGTCATCGCCGAAGAAAAGAGCTTTACGCGCGCCGCAGACCAGGTTGGCCGCACCCAATCCGCTGTCTCGCTGCAAATGCAGCGCCTCGAGGCGGTATTGGGCCAGTCCCTGTTGCTGCGCGGCAAAGGTGGCAACGTTGAACTGAATCAGGATGGCCAATACCTGCTGGGCAGAGCCCGCGAAATCCTCGCCCTCAATGATGATATCCTGAAATCCGTGCGCACCGCCCCCCTTCACGGCACGGTGCGACTGGGCATCCCCGAAGAGGTGGCGGAACGCTTTCTCCCGCGCATCCTGGAAAGCTTTGGCGCACAGGCTCCGGCCGTCGAGGTTCAGGTCGTGAGCGCGGCGTCCTGCTTATTGGCCTCACAGTTCAAGAACGGCGAATATGATCTGGTGATCGTGGATCGGGGCCTCGAACCGCGGCAATGGCCCGCCACCGAGATATGGCGCCAGCCCATGCGCTGGATTACCTCTGACAACCACGGCCAGCATCTCCGTGATCCCTTGCCGCTCGCCGTATCGCCAGCTGATTGTCCATGGCGGCCACCCTGGCTGTCCGAATGCTTGTCACGCGGAATAGCGACCCACACCCTGGAACAAGCGGGCAAAAAATTCAGGATCGTCAATTCCGCCAGCACCACCACCGGCCAGTTCGCCGCGGTCTCGGCGGGATTGGCGGTGGCGGCGTCCATGGCGGTCTGGTCCTTGCCGCCCGGACTTCGCGCTGTCCGTGAGGACGAGGGATTGCCGGGGCTGCCTGACGCAAGCTACATGATGTTGAAGGCCCGTGAGCCCCGCCAGCCGATGACAGACATGTTGGCCGCGCAGATCGGGGAGGTTTTCGGAAAAACCGTGCCCCCCTGACCAAAACTGGCGGTATTTTGCCGGTGCCAACCCAACACCTGCCCCTTGCAAAATCCCGCAATCTTTGCCACATTACGTCATACCCGGCTGGGCGTTGGTGCCCTTAGGCCGGGTGTTTTCTTGAGTATCCGCCGCCAACAACCCCCGGATTTGGGGCTGGCGGCAATTTGCCGATTGGAAGAACGACGATGGAAAAGGTACCAATGACCGCCGGTGGCTATCAGGCCATGATTGACGAGGTGAAGCACCTGAAGTCGGTCGAGCGGCCGCGCATCATTCGCGCCATTGAAGAGGCCCGCGCCCATGGCGACCTCTCGGAAAATGCCGAATATCATGCCGCCAAGGAAGCCCAGGGCTGGAACGAGACCCGCGTCAGCGAGCTTGAGGACAAGATCAGCCGCGCCGACATTATCGATATCTCCAAACTCTCGGGCGATACCGTGAAGTTCGGCGCAAAGATCACGCTCATCGACGAAGAAACCGACGTCAAAGTCGTCTACCAGATCGTCGGCGATTCGGAAGCCGACGTGAAGAAGGGCCGCATTTCCATTTCTTCGCCCATTGCGCGCGCCGTCATTGGCAAGAAGCAGGGTGACAGCGTGGAAGTGGCAACACCCGGCGGCGGCAAATCCTATGAGATCGCCCGCGTCGCCTGGAACTAAACTTCACTTATTGGCGATGTAAGTATAGGGGAACTGCACATATTCAAATGTGCGGGCAGCCGCAGCACCGGCAAGGCTGTCGCGCAATGGCGTTTGGTTCAAGAGTTCATTGAGATTGAGGGCAACACCGAAATATGGTTCGCGGCGGCGGTCATCGCCGCGGGCCCGCGCTTCATCACTGTAACCCCGGGCATAGTAACCCGCCTGCAACTCAAGAAAGCGCAGTGGCGTCTCTTCAAAGGCCTCGAAGCCCGCCAGCTTCAACGCCAGAACATATTTTTGTCCGTCATAATCGGTGACGGGTGAAAATCCCCTGTCTCCCGAGGGCACATATTCAATGCGGAAATCAAGTTTCGCGCCAACGCTTGGCACAGCATTGCGCAGCGCCGAAAAACCAGCGCCGACGCCGTCGGCAATCAGGTCTTCGAAGGAAAAGCCGTGGCCGCCGGAAAATCCGTCAAGCACTTCAACATAGGTTTGCACGCCCATGCCAAGAAGGGCACCGGTGATGTAGGCACCTCCCGCGTCATCACTCGCATGGGCAATGCGCTGTGTGAAAAAGTCCGACATCACATAGGCCGTATAGGCGTGACCGAACTTGTCGACGCCTGCATATTTTGTGTCGTTGCCAAACCAGCCCTCGCTCTTGAAGCGGAATTGCGAACTGCCCCAACCCCAGGCATTGAGCCCGAACAGCGTTGTGGCACCGTAGGCAAGTCCCACATCCCATTTGATGTCGAAGGCTTGGCTGCCAAAGCGCCCGACGCTATAGTCCACCGGCCCGCTGACGTCGATCTTTTCAATCTGGTAGCGCAATTCCTCGGCAAGCGTCATGGGCCCGGCAGAAGCAGGCACGATATGATAGGCTTCAATATCTTCTACAGCCGGTGCAGACGCAACAGGCGGCAGCGTGGCGGGATCGAATGCCAGTGTTTCAATTTCCGGAACTTGCGCAAAATCCATGAAATCGTGCTTGGCTGTAAATACATCATCAGCCCATGCCGAAGCCGACGCAGAAACCGCGCAAGCCATGGCCAAGCTGATCTTCAAGTTACGCATGTGATTCGGCAGAACCCAATTTCCAAACGCCCCAATTGTAGAGTCAGCATAAGTTAACAAATGATGCAAGTCTGGCAATGCCCAAATTACGCGAGGAACCGCCTTACGGCCCAAAGTGCAAGTCCGATGAGCAGGCCCCAGAACGCTGCACCAACGCCCATGATGGTGATGCCCGATGCAGTGACCAGAAATGTGACAAGGGCAGGTTCGATGTCCTTGCCATCCTTCATCATGGCGGAAATTCCACCCATGAGCGGGCCAAACAGGGCAAGGCCAGCCACCGTCGCAACAATTTCCCTTGGCATTGCACCAAGCAGGCTGACAAAGGTTCCCGCCGCAAGGCCAATGACCACATAGAGCACGACGTAAGGGTAGATCATCTTCCAGCGTTGCGCAGGGTCCGGATGGGCATCAGGCCCAGCCACAAGGGAGGCCGTGATCGCCGCCATATTGACGGCATGGGAGCCAAAGGGTGCCGCAAGAACCGAAGCAAGCCCTGTAACCTTGAGACAATCGGATACCGGCGGCTGATAGCCATTGGCTTTCAGCACGGCAAAGCCCGGCAGGTTTTGCGAGGCCATGGTGACGAGATAGAGCGGCAAACCCAGACTGACGATGGCCTGCCAATTCCATTCCGGCCACACAAAAACAAGCGGCGTGAGACCAAGATGGATTTCCTGCGATGTGCCGCCGGTGAGCGCCGCAAAGGCCAGGCCGAGGACGACGACGACGGGTACCGCATACATGGGCACAATGAAGCGAAGCGCGAAGAACGCCAACACCAGTGGCAATACGGTTGCAGGGCTTGCCAGCGCTGCCCCCGGAACACCGAGCACATAATGCAGCAGCACTCCAGCCAGCATGGCCCCGGCGATGGCCGGCGGCATGCGCTCGATGGCGCGCTCAAGTGGTGCGATCAATCCTGTCAGCACCATCAACACGCCGGTGAAAATGAAGGCCCCGATGGCTTCGGGCCAGGTTATCCCTCCGGCACTTGTGGCGATCAGCACTGAACCTGGTGTTGACCATGCGACCATGATGGGCATGCGATGGCGGACAGCCAACCAGGCCGACGTTGCCGCCATGGCAAAACACAGAATGGCCGCCGCACTCGCCTGTTGCGCCGGGTTGGCACCAACGGCGCGGGCACCCTCAATCACAATCAAAATGGTCGAGGCAAATCCCAGCACAACCGCCGCCGTGGCGGCCGAGGTGAGCGCGGCCCAATGATTTTGTGTTGGTTGGGCAGCATCACTCATGGCAGGGGCACATCCGGTTCATTCTTGGCTTTGCGCAGCACGATTGAGGTTTTCACGCTTTCGACATTGGGCGCTTTCGAGAGAGCGCCCATCACGAAGGATTGCAATGAAGGAAGGTCACGCGCCACGCAGCGCAGCATGAAATCGGCGACCCCTTGCAGGGCATAGCATTCCCGCACAATGGGCCAGCCCGCAACGCGGCGCTCGAAATCGGCAATTTCATTTTGGGCCTGGCTCTTGAGGCCAACAAGTGCGACCACTTCGACCTCGTAGCCGAGTTTCTCGCGGGCCAGCGTCGCGCGGTAGCCGGTGATGTAGCCTGCCTTCTCCAGGGCCTGGACCCGGCGCAAGGTGGGCGGCGGCGACAAGCCGATGCGACCAGAGAGTTCGACATTGCTGAGCCTGCCCTCTTTCTGGAGTTCCCTGAGGATCTTCCAGTCAATGGTGTCGGGCTGGTCATGCTTGTCCATGTGCGCGGCTTATACGCAACATAATTGCGCAGACAAGTGGGCGAGGAAGGAGACACAACTCCACCCTTGTTCACCGTGGCCTTTGCCGGTGGCGGGGTCGAAGGGACGGCGTGGGCGCTGGCTCACGCGATATGCCACTGGCTTAAAGTGGCGAAAAGTGATGCGCATTGCATGTCCTCCGGACATGCAACATATTTTGATTGGCGCGAATTCTTGGCCAAGTGAAACTTGGCCGGAAAGCGCGCGTGCGCCCACAACCGGCAGGATGTTCATTCTGTCTGCCTCAGTCAGCCTGCCCCCCACGCATTACAACCAAAAGGCACCGTGGGTGAGTCCTGGCCCGCCTATAGGGAACGGAGCCGTAATACTCCGCCGGGGACAGTACAGAAGTCCGGGGGACTGGCGACGTTTGCCAGCCTTCGCAGACCTGCCGCCCCCGCCCGCCCAGGTTCACCGTCATGAACCGGACCCCAAGTGGGAGGGGACATCTGGTTTATAGGCACAGT
>JANNFZ010000441.1:0-1598 GCA_031380375.1 Hyphomicrobiales bacterium | reverse complement strand
GCAGATGGCGGGGCGCAGGTTTGCAAACAGGCCGAGGTCTTTCCGCAACCGCAACAGCCCTGCTTCTGGGCGCACATCATAGGGCACCTTGTCCCATTTGGGTCCGCCGACGGCGCCAAACAACACGGCATCAGAGCTTTGTGCCTTCGCCATGTCGGTTTCGGAAATCGCCTTGCCATGGGCGTCATGGGCCGAGCCGCCGACAAGGCCCCGGTCAGTCTCGAATTTCGCAATGCCCTGCGCATTGAACCACGCCACGATCTTTTCGACTTCCGCCATGACCTCGGGCCCAATGCCGTCACCGGGGAGATAGAAGAGATTATGGGAGGCCATGCAAGTTCACTCGAATAAAGTTATGGGATGGCGTGAGCTAGCGGGTTGCCGGAAGTGGCGCAAGGGGTGGGTTCGCCCGCTTGGCCCCTGCTGTTCGACAGAGCAAGAAGGCCGTGTTACGCTCCTGCTTGCGCCGGGAAAAACTACAATTCTCGGCCAGGGGATTGCTCCCATGGCAAATGTGCAAGCATACCTCAACCCGGATGAACTCCGGCACGCTGCGGAGGACCTTCTGGGTCACGCAGACTGGACCCGCGGGGAATTGCTGCAACACCAGGAGCGCCAACTCCGCATCGTGCTGGCCAAGGCGGTTGAACAATCCGCGTGGTACGAGCGCAGCATTGGCGAACTTGTGAGGCGGCAAAGTCCGCTTGCAGAATTTCCGGTTTTGACTAAGCAGCTTCTGATGGAAAACTTTGACGCCATTGTCCTCGACAGGCAGGTCACGCTTGCCGGCGTTGAACGGCATATTTCCGGCCTGAACTCGGGCGAGCGCTATCTCGGAAAATACTTCGCATTTCCGACAGGCGGCACCAGCGGAGTGCGGGCCATCATCATCTATGACGAAGCATCTTGGCTTGGCCAAATCGCCAATACCATCCGGTTTCTGAAGCATGCCGGACTGCAACCTGGGCAACGGGTCATTGCCATTGGGGCGAGCTCCAGCCTGCATATTTCAGGCCGGGCCTATGCGGAATTGCGCAAATGGCAGGGTGGTGCGCCGGATCTGGACGTGACAATGCCCATGGGCGAGGTCACTGGGGCGCTGAATGCCTACCAGCCCGCCGCGGTCATCACCTACCCATCCTTCATCCGGACGCTGGCGATGGAGCAGCGCGCTGGCCGGTTGAGAATTTCGCCAGCCTATTTCTGCGCGGTCGCGGAAAGCCTTTCAGATGACATTCGCGCCCTGGCGCGGGACGTCTGGAATGTCGAAATACTGAACCGCTACAACGCGACAGAAATCGGCTGCGCCGGCTCCGAATGCGCAACACCGGACGGCATCCATCTGCCCGAAGACCTGGTGATCTTTGAGTCTGTCGATGACGATAACCGGCCTGTTCCGGATGGAACGCCTGGCCGCAAGCTGCTGATCACGACATTGGCGAATGCGGTACAGCCACTCATCCGCTATGAATTGACGGACCTCTTGGCCATCACCAAAAAAACCTGCTCCTGCGGCCTGCCCTATGCGCGCATCACGTCACTCTCCGGTCGCCGGGAAGAACTCCTCGCACTGCCCGGCATTGATGGCAGGATGCACG
>JANNFZ010000408.1:0-5628 GCA_031380375.1 Hyphomicrobiales bacterium | reverse complement strand
CAACTTTTTGGTTCATCCGTAGTGGGCCCCTACGCCATGGGTGCCGTGTTGCTTGTCTGTCTTTGCTATCTTGGCGGATATTTCCTGCATATGTCGTCTGTGAAGGCGGCACCGGCATCAATTGTGGCACCCTTCTTCAATCTTGAACCCGTTCTTTCAACGACGCTTGCCGTGCTCCTGCTGAAGGAAACCATGACCCAGACGCAATGGATCGGCGGTGCAATCGTCCTCCTGTCGCTTTTCATTGCCGGCATCCTGCCCACCCGGAAACATGCATGAACGACCAGGCAACCATTCCTGTCGCCGTCCTGACCGGCTTTCTCGGAGCCGGAAAAACCTCGCTTCTGAACACGCTGCTGAAAGACCCCCTGCTTGCCAATGCCTGCGTCATCATCAACGAGTTTGGTGATGTGGGCATAGATCACCTGCTGGTGGAAAAGTCCGACGAAAACATCGTCGAGCTGTCGTCTGGATGCCTCTGCTGCACTATTCGGGGCGATCTCATTGACACATTGCATGATCTTCTGGGGCGGCGGGACGACGGCAGCATTAAAGCCTTTGATCGTGTGGTCATTGAAACCACGGGACTGGCCGACCCTGCCCCTGTGCTGCATGTCCTCATGGCTGACACTCAATTACTGGCCCGTTTCCGACTTGAGGGCGTCATCACCGTGGTCGATGGCGTCAATGGCATGGCGACACTCGACGCCCACCCGGAAGCCGTGAAGCAGGTCGCAGTCGCTGATCGCATTGTCCTCACCAAACTTGACCTGTTGAGCGGCAAGGAAGGCGAGGACATGCTCTTTGCCATCATTGCACGGCTGCGGAAGCTTGCCCCTTCGGCACGCATGCTGACAACCCATCGTGGAGAAGCGACCGCCGAACGGCTTTTCACCATGGGCCTGTTCGACGCCTCCAAAAGATCACCAGACGTGCAGGCCTGGTTGTCACTGGAAGCTGTCGAAAAAGCCGAGCGTGCTTCCCATTCCCACCAGCACCATGGACACAGTTCCCACCACCATGATGTTTCGCGCCATGACGAGCATATCCGCTCCTTTGCCTTCACCGACGGCCAACCCATCAGTCCCCAGGCGTTGGAACTCTTCCTTGAACTGCTGACGTCTTATCACGGGCCCAATCTTTTGCGCATGAAAGGCATCATCAAGTTGAGCGACAACCCCGACAGTCCTGTTGTCATTCACGGCGTTCAACACGTGTTGCATCCACCAGTGCGTCTGCAAAGCTGGCCCGATGGCAAGGCGACAACACGGCTTGTCTTCATCGTTAAGGATATCGAGAAGAAGGCAATCGAAGTGCTTTTCCGCGCCTTTACTGATCCGGTGACAGGTGGGGCCGGGAAAACCGACAAGACCCTGTCTTTGCAATGAGGACCAGATGAAGGCCTTTGGATTGAAGAAATGCACGACATGCCAGAAGGCGCTGGCAGTCTTCGCGAACAAGAGGCGTGCTGTCATTTTCGCGGATCACAAGGAAACGCCCCCGACCAAACAGCAGGTTGCCGCCTGGTCGAAGGCCGTTGGTGGCTGGGAAAAGCTGGTCAACCGGGCCGGCTACACGTGGCGGGGTTGCCAAAATCGGAAGCCGAAAACCTGACAGAGGCCAAGGCCGTTGCACTCGCCGTCAAATATCCTTCTCTCATCCGTCGTCCCCTCATCGAACATGATGACGGCACGGTGACCGTAGGCTTCACGAAGTCCGTGCAGGAACGGTTTAACCCCTGACCAGAGGCCGCGTCATGCAAGTGGGTCCACCCTCGCCTTTGCGGCAGATGTCGACACCCTTGATGACCTCGACTTTCACGCCTGCCTGCAACATGCGGTGGTGGGTTTCGGGATTGCCGTCAACCATCATGGCGTGGCGGGGTCCCAGTGCCAAGACATTGCAGCCCATGGTGTCAAATTCCTGGTCCGGTACATGGACAAAGCCAATGCCGCGCTCCTCCAGCAGTTCGACAAGGCGAACCGGCATGAGCGGCAGGTAGACCGCAGCCAGATCCTTGTCCAAGGGACTGAGGAAGGACATGAGATGGAACACATCGCTGCGCCCCTTGTAGTGGGGCATGTCAAACCAGCGGACATCGACATCTGGTCCGGCGAGTGCCTGCAACTGCCGCACACCTTCCATGTTGGTGCGATAGCCGACCCCGGCCAGCAGTGTGTGGCGGTCAAGCCAGACAAGATCGCCACCTTCCAGCTTTCCGTCACCGATGATTTCACCGGCAATCGGCAGGCCCAATTTTTCGAGTGCGGCACCGTTGATTGTGGCCTCACGCCGCCGCTGCGGTTTGCCCATGCGCGGCTTGACCAGCCCGCGCGGCGTCACAACCAGCGCATCATGGGTGTAGAGTGAATCAAGTGTCAGTCCCTCGCCTGCCGGAAGGGCAATCACTTCGGCCCCAGTTGCCTTGAGGACGGTTTCGACGGCACTGAATTCTCTGAGCGCATTGCCGAGATCAGGCCGTGAATGATAGTTGAGATCCTTCCACTCGGCATCAATCTTGGCATCCGACTGGAAGGCGATGGCCGGGGAACGGATGGCGACCTTTTTGAGGGATCCCCAATTGTTGAAAGCACCAAAATCGAAAGTCATGCGCGTTTGATCCTGAAATGAATGCTGTTGCCAGTCTGGTTCTGGGAGAGAAGTTCATGGCCTTGCTCGCTGCAGAAATGCGGCATGTCAATGGCCGACATGGGATCGCTGGCTACAACCGTGAGAACGGCACCCGAAGGCAGGGCCGCCAGGCGCTTCCTTGCCTTGAGCACCGGCAGGGGACAGAGGAGGCCCGTCACGTCAAGCATGGATTCCGCGTGGTTGTCGGTCATGGCGCAGCCCTATATGAGATTTCCCGAAAGGACGCCATATGCCGCTTTTGACCAAACTCAAAACACCCGGGCGGGTGGAAAGCCTGCTGCAACGCCCATCGCGTGATGCAGGTTTCGAGAAGTCCACGACGCAAAGCCTGATGCTCAGGTTTTCAGGTCCAGAGGGGGATTGTCACGCGGGCCTCACCCGGGCCTCAGACGTGCGCACCATCCAGCTCTACAAGCGCGACACGGAAATCCGCAACGTTCGCCAGATCACTATTCTTTCCGTTGAGGAACTTGGGGAAACCGCCAAGGCCCTGGCCATTCCCGCCATTGATCTATCCTGGTTCGGGGCCAATATGGTGGTCTCCGGCCTTGCCGATTTCACTTTGCTGCTGCCCTCAACGCGGTTGCAGTTTCCGAGTGGCGCTGTGCTCGTTGTCGACATGGAAAACCTGCCGTGCAGGCAGATTGCCGAGGTGCTGGGCCGCCATCACCCGGAGGCGCAAAGCAAATTGGTGAAGGCCGCCATGCACCGCCGCGGTGTCACCGCCTGGGTGGAGCGCGAAGGACCAGCCCATGCGGGCGATGCCGTCACGGTTTGGATTCCGCCCAATCGTATCTATCCGCACGTGCCGCAACTTTGATGCGTGTACTTGGTGCTGTCATTGCCGGGGGCCATTCCAATCGCATGGGCGGCACGGAAAAGGCTTTTCTCTTGCTGGATGGCGTGACACTTGCGCAACGGATCATGTCCCGCATCGGCTTTCAGGTGGAAGACATCATAATCAATGCCAATGGCGATGCCGGGCGGTTTGGTGATTTGGCAAAGACCGTCATCCCCGATCATCTGAAAAAACTTGCCACACCCCTTGCAGGCCTTCACGCTGTGCTGCGGCGTGGCGAGGCAATGGGCTTTGATGCTGTGCTGACAGTTCCCTCCGATACGCCGTTCCTGCCGCTTGATCTGGTGTCGCGGCTTGCCGAAGCCGGGCAATTTTGCGGGGCTGCTGTCGCCACAAGCGGCGGACAGATCCATCACCTCACCGGGCTTTGGTCCACAGCCATGTTCGCGCCCTTGGACACTGCCATTGCAGAGCGCCGCCTCTTTCGCATGAAGGATGTGGCCATGATATTTGAAATTGCCACAGCTGATTGGGCAACCGAGCCCCATGATCCGTTTTTCAACATCAATGACCCGCAAGACCTGAGGGTAGCGGAGGCCTTGCTTGGCCACTGAGATTGCCGGCAAGCGCGTGATCGGTGTTGCAGGCTTCAAGAATGCCGGCAAGACGACCTTGGTTGAAAAACTTGTTCGGCATCTCACGCAACTGGGTTATCGCATCTCCACAGTCAAGCACGCCCATCATTCCTTTGACATCGACCACGAAGGTCGTGATTCCTTCCGGCATCGCAAGGCGGGGGCCAGCGAAGTGGCAGTGATTTCTCGGCAACGTACCGCCTTCATTCACGAACTTCGGGGAACCGAGCCGCCCTCGCTCGAAGACGTGGTTGCCAGATTGGCCCTTTGCGATCTTGTGATCATTGAAGGTTACAAGCGCGACGGCCACGACAAGATTGAAGTCAGGAACCTAGAACTCGATCATCCGGAACTGGCCGCCGATGATCCAACGATTGTGGCGATCGCCGCTTCCGGCCCCTTGCCACAACAGCGTGTCGAGGTTTTCAGCCGCGACGATGTCGGCGCTCTGGCGGATTTTATCGTCGGCCATTGTGGGCTGCGCGGCCTGCGGAAGGGAAAGCCCGTGTCGTAATCGGCCTGACCGCCGTCGTTCCGTTTCACGCCTGTTGAGTTTTTCTCACTATTGTGCGGAAAACCGCTCTTCAGATAAGTCAGGATCTCCCCATGAAAACAGAAGCCCGAGCAGTCGTCATCGGCGGAGGCGTTGTTGGTGTCTCAACGCTCTATCACCTTGCCAAAAAGGGCTGGAGCGATGTGGTGCTGATTGAACGCAAGGAATTGACATCGGGCTCGACCTGGCATGCCGCCGGGCTGCTGCCACTCTTCAACATGTCCTACTCGGTCGGCCAAATCCACAAATATTCCGTGCGTTTCTATCAGGAACTGGAAAAGGAAACCGGCCAGCATGTGGGTTTCCGCAAAGTTTCCAACATCCGGTTGGCGCGCACCAAAACCCGAATGGACGAATTCATGTATTATGCTGGTGTCGCTGAAACCATTGGCATCAGGGTCAATCTGCTCACCCCTGAACAATTGAAAGAAGTGTGGCCGCTTTGTGAAACCGACGGCATCATCGGCGCCATCCAGCATCCCGATGATGGTTATATCCAGCCCGCCGACCTGACTCAGGCCTTGGCCAAAGGTGCCCGCTCACGGGGCGCTGAAATCTACCGCAACACCACAGTGACGGCGATCAGCCAGAATGCCGATGGCAAATGGCTGGTGACCACCGACAAAGGCGTGATCACCACAGAACATGTGATCTCCTGTTCCGGCAACTTCGCCCGCAAAACTGGCGCCATGGTGGGCCTTGATGTTCCGGTCATTCCGGTCGAGCATCAATATATCGTCACCGAACCACATCCGCTCATCAAGGAGCGCCACGCCAAGGGGCTTCCTGAAATGGGCGTGCTGCGCGAGGCTGATTCCTCATGGTATATGCGCGAGGAAAATGGCGGCTTGCTGTTGGGTCCTTATGAGAAGGGCGCACCCTGTTGCTACATGGATGGCCCTTCCGGCGCGAGCGAATATGAGCTGTTCAACGAAGACTTGGATCGCTTGGCGCCCTACATTGAAACCGCCATCACCCGCGTGCCGGCC
>JANNFZ010000348.1:0-9902 GCA_031380375.1 Hyphomicrobiales bacterium | reverse complement strand
CAGGATTTGTTCCGGGCGCAGTTTGCCTGGCTCCAATGCGTGGTACGACCAGATTCTGCAGTTCGCGGCGATCAGGACGGATGATGACCTGAACGAACTGAAACGCTTCGAGGTCAGTGGCCGGTTGTGGCGCCAGGTCCTGTCGGAAGAAGCCGTCAGGCCCGGTGCGGGCCCTGAGGTTTTGTTGCGGGCGCTTGACGTTGTCGAAGGCCAGGCCGCCAAGGCTGCCTGATTATTCCGCGGCGAGCCGCCCGCGCCGGCCTCCACGCCGGGTTTTGCGCAAAGTCAGCGTTGCCACCCGTTCGGCAAGGGCATTCATGACACTGCGGCGCTCGTCGGGAACCATGCCAAGCCAGGCTGCGATCTCGGTCCGGGTGCGGCCGCAGCCAATGCAGAAGCCGGTCTCGGGATCGACGACGCAGATCTTGATGCAGGGTGTTTCAATATTGCCGGTCACGAATTCGTCCATGGCCCCAATTTAAGAAAGCCTGATCAAAGCGCAAGGTCACGAAACGGCATGCGCTTGCCGCCAAACGTCAGTTCTTCAGGATGAGCCTGCCGTTCTCGACCGAGAAACTGCGCAAACGCCCGAGAAAGCTCATGCCCAGAAGTGTGCCGTCCATGACACCTTCCTGCAACACAAGTCCATCGACATCGCGGACTTTCACGTTGTCGATCATGACATGGCGAAGCTTGACGCGCGCCGCAAGGCCGGTTCCGTTGGCCGTGGAAACCTTGACATCGAAATTGAGCGTCGATGGCTTGATGCCGATCTTGCGGGCGTCTTCATAACTCAGCGCCACAGCGGTTGCACCCGTATCAACGAGGACAGAAATTTGCGTGCCGTTGATATCGGCCTTGGCTGTGAAATGCCCGCTGCTGCTGGCGGCAAGTTCGGTGACGGCCATCAGGCGCAAATCGGGCAGGGGTTCTGCAAGCCTCAGCGGTTTCCAACCGGGGAGCCCGGCACTGGCGGTCAGCAACAGGGCGAGGGCAACGCTTGGCAATGGACCAGACCGACGCATGACAAACTCCGTAACACTCAGACGAAGCCATCACGATATCGGGTGAAGTTGCAGCAATGGTTCACAAGGTGTGAAAACCGCTTGGCCTGGTTAACCGATGGTTGCCGCGAAGGCCGTGAGCATGGCGATTTCGCTGAGCACCTGCACGGCCCCGCAAACGTCACCCGTTTGGCCGCCGATCAATTTCACCGTCATGCGGCGCATCAGGGCGGTGACGGCAAGGCCTGCGGCCAGCGCCAAAAGCCCGCTTTCAGGCCGCAGCAGCAGGCCGGTGGCGAGCGTCAGGCCTGCCGCCGTGACGATGGCAAATGCCGCCCCGTTGCGGCCCGGCGTTCCGGCAAAAACCGAAAGGCCATCGCTCCGGGCGGGTCGCGTGGCCCACATGAGATCGACCATCAGGGCGCGCGAGAAGGCCGCGCTGGATGCAAACACCGCAACAACGGCGAGCGGCTCGAGGTCGACGAGGGTTTCAAATAACGCCACGCGGGTGATCATGGCCATGACCAGGGCGAGCGTGCCGAAGGTGCCGTTGCGGCTGTCGCGCATGATGGCGAGGCGCTGGTCCCTGGTCTTGCCGCCGCCAAAACCATCAGCGGTGTCGGCAAGGCCATCTTCATGAAGGGCACCGGTGATGAGGAGGCCAATGCAAACGGCAAGCGTGGAACTCAGGAGCGAACCAATGCCCAGGCTGGACAACGACCAGAGGCTGCCTGCGACAATGGCCCCGATGATGGCGCCGGCCACGGGAAAGAGCCGCATGCTTTGCGAGAGCGGCGGCAAGTCGAGGGTGCGGGTGAAAGGCACGGGCAATCGCGTCAGAAACCGCAAACTGTGCAGCAATTCAGCAAATGGCCTGATGCGGCCCCGTCTCTCGGGTTCTTCGGGCGGGGTCGTATTCACGGCATTCAATGGTCGCAGGTGTCCTTGTGGGACCGCGGGTTTTCCTGCAAAAGCCCGCTTCCCGTCCTCGCAAAGCAAAGCACAGATTCCCCATCATGACTACTGCCCTTCCCTTCGACGACATTCGAGCACTCCTGAAAACCATGCCACAGGGCGATTCCGATGCGGTTGCGAAAGTCCGGGCCCGTGACAGTCAACTGACAAAGCCACCTGGTGCCCTTGGCCGTCTTGAGGAAATTGTCGAATGGCTGGCGCTTTGGCAGGGGCGGCCCACACCGAAGGTGGAGCGCGCGGTGGTGGCCGTTTTTGCCGGCAATCATGGTGTGGTGGCGCAAGGTGTTGCCGCCTACCCGCAGGCGGTGACGGCGCAAATGGTCGCCAATTTCCAAAGCGGCGGTGCCGCCGTCAACCAGATTTGCAAAAGTTTTGACCTTGGCCTCAAGGTCTTTGAACTGGCGCTCGAAGTGCCGACCCGCGACATTACCGTTGATGCGGCGATGGACGAAGCCGACTGTGCCGCCACCATGGCCTATGGCATGGAAGCCATCGCCGGTGGCTGCGATCTTTTGTGCATCGGTGAAATGGGCATCGGCAATACCACCATTGCCGCCGCCTTGGCCCATGGGTTGTTCGGCGGCAAGGCCGAAGATTGGGTCGGACCCGGTACAGGTGTTGACAGCGAAGGACTGAAGCGCAAGGCCGACGCGGTGCGCCGCGCCGTTCTGCTGCATCGTGATCATCTTGGCGACCCGCTGGACGTGTTGCGCCGCCTGGGCGGCCGCGAACTGGCGGCCATGGCCGGTGCCATTCTCGGCGCCCGCATGCAGAATGTGCCGGTGCTGATTGATGGCTATGTGGCAACGGCGGCGGCAGCGGTGCTGCATGTAGCTGATGCCCATGCGCTTGACCATTGCATGGCAGCGCATGTTTCGGCGGAGCCCGCCCATCGCGCACTTTTGGGCAAGATCGGCAAAGTGCCATTGCTTGATCTCGGCATGCGGCTCGGCGAGGCGTCAGGTGCGGCACTGGCGGCCGGCATCGTCAAGGCGGCGGTCAACACCCACAACAACATGGCGACGTTTGCCAGCGCCGGGGTCAGCGACAAGGCTGATTGATCAAGCGGCAGTTGGGTTGTTCAACCCTCAATCCGTCATCCCGGCGCAAGCCGGGAACCAGCTAGTAGCTTTCGCTAGGATTCCGAGCTTGAATGAAACACGGTAAGATACGGTATTGTGGAGCCCTTTGAGCCGCTCAAAATGGAAGCAAGTAGTGGAATACAATTTCGGGTCCCAAGCAATATAAGCGTTTCCGGCGCAACATGGAGTCCCATAGGTCAATGAAAAAAACATTTATCGCTGAGTATAACTACGGAATGGGATCTCTATGGTTTTTGTTAGAAGCACGCTCAGCCGCCGAAATTGAAGAGAAATTCCCGAACTTGGAAGTGAGAACGAAATTCCCGGCCAATTTTACGGAAATAGATATGCGGCAAATCTCAAATAAATTCAGCTACGACGTCGAATTTCTGCCATCTGACTTGTATCCTGAAGTTTTCTCTCCCACCAAAGTGAACCAGTTCACGGTGGGGTCACGGCCCTAACCAGCTGGATGCCAGCCTTCGCTGGCATGACGGCCTGGAAAATTTGGTTCAGGATCAAAAAGCGCTTTTGGCGGACGCTGCCGATCAGGCGGCGATGGACTTGGTCAATTCTTCAGACTGGTAGGCGAGCTTGCGCATTTCCTGGGCGAGGACGCCGAAGCTGGCTCCGGCTTCCCCGGCGCGGGCCGCTTCAATTCCGGCATTGAGAGCGAGCAACTTCAGATAGCGCAAAAGTTCAAGAACATCGGTGGCCTTGTCGGCAACACGGGCAAGCTCGGCCATGCGCTGCTGGTTGCGGCTGTAGAAGGCATTGATGTCAGTCACGGCACCTTCGAGATAGAGGAGGGTACCATTGTCATCGAAAATGCCGCCGCCTGCCTCATGGACCCAGATTTCACGGCCATCGGCTGCCACAAGGCGGTAGTCCATGTCAAAATCGGCGCGCTTGGCAAGGCAGTCATTGACCGTCTTTTCGACGTGGGCGATGTCGTCCTTGTGGGTGATCGACATGTAACTGCGGACTTTGTTGCCAACGAGGTCATCGACGGGATAACCGAAGATCCGCTCGATCCCTGCGGTCATGGCCAGCATTGTGAAATGTTCGTCGGCCTTGCAGCGATAGATGAAGCCGTTCATCTTCCGCAACACACTTTGCTCGAAACCCAATAGATCAGCGTTCACGATGCTCTCCGAGCGCGCACAAATAGCTGGTGTCTGGTTAATGAAGCTTGAATGGACTGCCCATCGGGCATCGCCCGCAGGCGTGTTGCAGATTGCTGCTGCCCCGTTCATGTGCGATGTTCTGCAATGTATAGTTTTGAACAGTGGAAGGAATGCGCGCTGTGAAAAGCTTTTCGGACACTTATTCTGAAGCGCGAAGCAAATTCGTTTCTGCGGCCCATGATGCAGGCGCGCGCATCCACACATATGGACCGGCGGGCCTTGCCGGCAAGCATGGTGAGACCCTCCATTGCGATGTTGCAATCCTTGGCCCGGCAAGGGCCGAAAAAGCGGCCGTCATCGTGGCTGGAACACACGGCGCCGAGGGCTTCTGCGGTTCGGCGATCCTGCATCGCTGGTTGTCCGAATTTCGCGATGCGGGGCCCGCCCAAGACACCAAAGTGGTGCTTGTTCACGCCATCAGTCCCTGGGCGTTTTCGCACATGACCCGCGCCAACGAAAACAATGTCGACCTGAACAGGAATTTTTTGGCGGTTGGTGCGAAGGCCAGCGGCCGAAACAGGTCCTACGACCTGTTGGTTCCGTTCCTCCATGCCCAATCGGTTGAAGCTGACCAAAGTCTGGCCGCCTACAATGCCTACCGGGCCTGTCTGTTGAAACATGGCAGTCACATTGAGACCGAAGCTTGGCAGGGCCAGACGCAACATCCTGAGGGGCTGTTTTATTCGGGCCTTCAGCCGGAATGGTCGAACCGGACTTTCCGCGACATTATCCACGAGCATCTGGAAGTGTCATCAACCATCGGATTCATTGATTGGCACACAGGGGTCGGCAGCTATGGCGAAATTGTGCATCTCATTTTTGACGCCCCGGGCAGCGCCGAACATGCGGCAGCGACGGGTTGGTGGTCAGGCACGGATTTGGCGGCGGCCGCATTCAGCGCAGGTGTTGTGCCGAAGTACGAAGGTTTGTTGTGCAAGGCGATCCGCCAGGAACTGCCGGCGGCGCGAATTGCCGGTGCGGTGATTGAATTCGGCGTGGCTGATGATTTTGCGATTTTCCGCTCCGACCGTCTCGATCGATGGCTCAGGTTTGACGGACGAAACGATCTCCGGCACGACAGGCTCCGGCGCGAATACAGGGATAGTTGCTGCCCTGACGACATGCTGTGGCGTGGCTTGGTGCTGCGCGAGGGCCCGCGCAAAATCAATCAACTCATTGACGGCATTCGCCGCTGGAAAATATCATAGTCCCAGCTGGTACCGTCAACCCGTCAGCGAGATAAGCTTGCGCTGGCTGTCGGTGGCAACAGCGGACGAGGCCATGATGCTGTTCCGTGGCCCTGACAACACGCGTTCGGCGGGGAAAGTGCAAATCACCTCGGTCCCTTGTCCGACGATCGATTTGATCTGCAGGGTGCCGCCGTGGATTTCCATCAGGCCCTTGACGATGGGAAGACCGAGGCCAACGCCATCGACAGCCTTCTTGGCCGCCAGCGCGCCACGGGAGAACGCCGACATGACCTGCTGCAGTTCATGATGGGGAATGCCGGGGCCGGTATCCTTGACCGACAGGGCAACATCACCTTCGGGCAGGCGGTGCAGCGAGAGGGTGATGCGGCCCTTCACCGGCGTGAACTTGATGGCATTGGTCAGGAGATTGATGGCGATCTGGTCAGCCGAGCGCTCGTCGCACAGGATTTTTGGAATCGCGGCATCGGCGATGATGTCGATCACAATGTCTTTTTCCGCCGACTTGATGCCAAGCAGGTGTTCGGCATTGCGCAGCGCCTGGACCAGCGAGACAGGTTCCTCGCGCAATTCAACGCGGCCCGCCTCGATGCGCGAGAGGTCGAGAATGTCGTTGATGAGGCCGAGGAGATAGCGCCCGGAACTGTTGATGTCGCCGGCGTAGTCCTTGTAGGTGTCGTTGGAGAGCGGTCCAAAGAGCTCCCGTTCCAGCACTTCCGAAAATCCGAGTATGGCATTGAGCGGTGTGCGCAGCTCGTGGCTCATGTTGGCGAGGAACGAGGATTTGGCGCGATTGGCTTCATCGGCTTTGCGGCGTTCGACCTCGGCGCGGTCGCGCTCGGACTGGAGCTCGGTGATCAGGTGGTCCTTCTGGGCGCGATAGGTGACCATGTCGCGGGTGGTTTCCTGCAATTGCCGTGACACAAAAAGATAGAAGACTTCAAGCGTGATGATGAGGCCGGCCAAAGCGAGATAGATGGAATTGCCCTCGGCCACGCAACGGATGGCAACACCAAGCGTCATGACGCCGGTTCCTGCCACCAACACCGGCATGAAATTTGAGACAATCAGCAAGCGCACCACACTGACCGAGATGATGGCAGCGATCAGGAAGGTGTTTTGCAGGGAGTCGGAATTGGGCCAGAAGAAAAACAGGATGAGGACCCAGAACATGCCCTGGAAAAGCTCCGAGGCCGCCAGCATGCCGATCCAGTCATTTTGCTCGTCGTGATCGCGTTCGCGGTGAAAAAAAGCGTGGCAGAGATAGAGCTGCACGGCGCAACAGCCAAGGGCCCCGATGGTCCAGGCAGCCACGGTGAAGATCGGCACCCAGAGCAGCGCCGTCATGGCCATCAACAGCACAAGGATGGGCATGACCGGGGCCACGCGTATCTGGTTCTTCAGGAAGAGTTTGAGAACCTCGCCTTGCCACTGGTCCTTGCCGGTGGTTGTCGATGCAGAACTGGACATGTTATCCCCAAAATGTCGCAAAACTTGAACTGTCCTCATAACCTTTGCCGCTTAAGATCGGCTTTGGCGGATTGGTAAAAATGGAGTTTGATTTTGATCACGTTGCGCCTTCCGGCTGGCCGTGGCATGGAGCGGCACCCAAAGAGGGACCCATGACGAGCCTCAGCAAAGATCTTATCCTTAACGAATTGAAACGGATTGCCGCCCCCGACGGGCGCGGCAATATCGTTTCGGCGGGACTGGTATCGGAGATTGTCATCAATGGCGGTGAGGTGATGTTTGCCCTGACGGCGGACCCGCATCGGATAGCCACCAGCGAGCGCCTGCAGGAGGCTGTGGAAAAGGCCGTGCGCGGCATACCTGGCGTGACCAAGGCCATGGTGGCGTTGACGGCGGAAAAGCAGCCTGGCCCCGCCGTGCAAAAGCCTGCGGCAACAGGCGCTCGGCAATTGGGCGTGCCGGGCATCAAGCATCTGGTGGCGGTGGCCTCAGGCAAGGGCGGGGTCGGCAAATCCACCACGGCCATCAATATCGCACTCGGCCTTAAATCCTTGGGCTTGCGCGTCGCCGTGCTTGACGCCGATGTTTACGGACCCTCCATGCCCAAACTGTTTGGCCTTTCGGGAAAACCGGAAGCCAGTGCTGTGGATGGCAAGCGCATGCGGCCCATGAGCCGCTACGGCGTTGAGGTATCCTCCATCGGATTTCTGGTCGAAGAAGACACGCCGATGATCTGGCGCGGCCCCATGGTCATGTCGGCGCTATCGCAACTTTTGCGCGAGGTGGAGTGGTCGGAGGCCGATATCATGATTATCGACATGCCGCCTGGCACCGGGGACGCGCAATTGTCTTTGGCCCAGCAGACCCCGCTTTCGGGCGCTGTCATTGTTTCGACGCCGCAGGATCTGGCCCTCATTGATGCGCGCAAGGGCCTCAACATGTTCCGCAAGGTGAGCGTGCCGGTTTTGGGCATCGTCGAGAACATGAGCTATTTCACCTGTACGGCATGTGGCCATCGCCACGATATATTCGGCCATGGTGGAGCCCGGGCAGAAGCCGAACGGCTTTCGGTTCCCTTCCTCGGTGAAGTGCCGCTGGACATGGATGTAAGGCTCCGGTCCGATGAAGGCCGTCCCATTGTGGCAACCGACCCTGAGGCACCGATCTCGGCGATCTATCGCGATATTGCCCGGCAGGTCTGGGCATCGGTCGAGGGCGGCAGTCTTGCCAGGCCCGGGCCTAAAATCAGCTTTGAATAGGCCAACGGGGCCCCTATAAAAAAAGCCTTGTCCAAACCATTGGTTAACCTGATAAGTTGAGAATAGGCCGGGGAAAAGGTCTGGGGAGCTAGCCATGTCGAAGCTGATGTCTGTTCTGGGGATAATTTTGCTGGCCATAGGTGTGGCCCTGGCCCTGGTCGGCTTTGTCAATCCGGACCGTATTCCATCACAACTGCTGTTGCAGGGCTTCCTGCAAACCGCGACCTTGCTGATTGTCGGGGGGATTATCTCGATTGGACTTGGTGGTGTGATCGGGGCCCTTGGCGGCCGCGCACCGGAGATGGCGCCTGCCGCTGCGGAAGTCATTGTTGAGGCGCCGGTCATTGTTGTGGCACCTGAGCCTGCGGCAAAGGCCTTGGCGCCAGTGGAAAGCCGCATGCGCTTCCCGGGCTTTGGCCGCAAGGCACAGGAAACAACTGCCCCGGCCCCTGCTGTTGACGAACCGCCCATGACGCCCGCCGTCAAGGAAACCATAGATGCGCTGGAACAGGCCAAGAATGACCTGACCAAAGCCATGGCTGGCGTCGATGGCGAACCCGCTGCCGAAAGTGAACTCTATGTCGTCGAAGACAAGGTGATCCGCGGGCGTCCGGCGCGCATTCTGTCGGACGGCACGGTTGAGGCCGAAACCGAAGAAGGTTGGATGCGCTTTGAAAACCTCGAGCATCTCAACGAATACCTCGATTCGACACAGCCGGGTTAAGACTGGCGGCGATCCAAAGTTACTCCGTATACGGATGAATGCGTACGCTTCCCCGCCCTTCGAGGCTGCTGCGCAGCACCTCAGGGTGAGGGGTCAACTATAGTTCCTCATGCTGAGCCCCGAAGCACGGCGGCCCGGTGGAAAATTGCGGAGGGACTGTCCCCGCCCGGGCTTCAAGCCGGCATGCACATGCAGTTGGGAGAAAAGTGTGGGTACGGCTCGAAGCCAGGCGCAAGGCGGAGGCAAAGAACCCCCTCCCTGCACAGGACGCAGCGATTTTGGCCGGCAAAGGCCCGACAACAAGGCGGGTTCTGCGGAACAGACGTTCCGCACCGCCAGTCATCGGGCCGGGTTTGCGCTCGCAGAGCCCCAGATCGCACGGTGTCTGATGTTTGCCGCTGAGGTTGCTATGCCAGTGAAGGCGCATGGACCGTAGTATCCACGGGTCTCGCCCCCGGCTCCCGGAGCGGTGGCTTGCGTAAGGCCCTCGCTGCAGGCGCTGCACACGGGTCCGGCAATGTAGAGACGCTGTCGACACTGGTCCCTCCTTCCGGTCCCGTCACGGAGATACCTAGGATAGGACAAAAACGATGTCAAGAACAAAATGGGAGCATCTTGACAACTTGGAATGGCCCCACCCCAGCTCCTCCCCGTGATCCCGGCTTTCGCCGGGAGGGAGGGGTGAGACAGAGCGATGCACGACAAAGGTCATGCCCGTGGTTTTCCACCTCGGCGCTTTGCCAGCATCTGCACAAGCGTCCAATCTCCGGTGATCAGGGCTTCTTTTTTTGCGCGTGACCATCCCTTCATCTTGCGTTCGGCAGCAATGGCATCGACCACAAGTTTAAAATGTTCCGCATAGACCAGTTTCACGGGCCGTCTTGAATATGTGTAGGCGTCGGTGTCAGTGGAATTGTTGTGTTGCCATTCCCGTGCTTCCGGCAATTCGTGGCGGGTGAGGCCGGTGTAGTAACTGCCATCGGCGCATTTCAG
>JANNFZ010000345.1:0-2573 GCA_031380375.1 Hyphomicrobiales bacterium | reverse complement strand
TTGATCAGCGCAGCCTTGGTCGGGCCATAGGCGGCGGCCTTGGGCAACCCGCGGTAGCCCGAGACCGAGGCGATCCATGAGAGATGGCCACGCTTTCTCTGACGCATGGCGGGCATCGCGGCTGTCAGCACATTGATGACGCCGAGATAGTTCACTTCATACATCTTGCGGAAAGGTTCAGGCGAAAATGCGTCGAGTGAAACCGGGGCATAGGTTCCGGCGCCACAGATGACGAGATCAACGGGTCCCAGTTGCCGTTCAATGCGGGCAAAGGTTTCGGCAACGGCCTGGGCGTCTGTCACATCGAGTGGGTAGGGTCGCAGATTGGCATTGCGCCCGGCAGCCTCCTGCAATTGTTCAACATTGCGCGCTGATGTTGCGACGACCACACCCGCTTCGGCCAATTGCCGCGCCACTTCGGCACCAATGCCTGTGGAGGCACCGGTAATCCAGGCGCGTTTCCAAATTGGCTTCAAGCCACTCAAATTCCCACAAAGGGTTGTGCGAGCCGCGCCCAGAAGGACTTGAACCTGGTCGGTGCTTCCGTGGCAATGAGGCAGATGCAGTCTTCGTCAGAATCGATATGCGGCTGGTGTTCGATGTCCTCATCGAGATCTGCGACGTCGCCCGCAAGGTAGCGGCCCGTGTGATCGGAATAGCTGCCCTTGAGAATGAGTGTCAGCTCTTCGCCGCCATGGCCATGTTCCGGCATCTTGCGCCCGGAACCAATGCGCATCAGTTGCAAATGCGTCTTGCCGCCGTCGTTCAAGGCAATGTCAACCTTGGCAATGCCGGGGCCGCGGATTTTCCAGCGCAGTTCTGCCAGGGATTTGCCCTTGAGGAGCTTCGTCAACATCACGGGAACGCCATCGACGAGCGCAGGGTGCTTCGCGGTTGGGCGCGCAATCACCAAGCCAAGGCTGGCCAGCGTTGCGGCCCGGCAGGAATCACTGACAGCCGCCTGGTCCTGCTCCGCCAGCAATTCACCGCCAATGGCTTCGGCGGCACGCACTGCGTTACGGCATTGCCTGCAGAACGCGAGGTGGCTTGCGACCACGACCTGGTGTGCTTCGCCCAAAGTGCCTGCGGCGTATGCCACCAGTGTTGCATCATCGAGATGGTGAAGGATGGTCACGTCAAAGTCTCCAAAAGTTTGCGCATCCGGCCATAGGCAAGGCGCATACGGGATTTTACGGTGCCAAGCGGGATTTGGAGCCGTTGGGCGATTTCGCTCTGGGGCAAATCCTCGACATAGCTAAGAATCAGCAGTTCGCGCTGCTCCAGCGGAATTTGGGCGAGCGCCTTGGCTACCGCGCTGTCTTCCTGGAGGCGCCCCAGCGCCTCCTCCTGGCCCGGATCATCGGATGGCGCGTCGAAATCATCCATGTCGGTATAGAGGTTCGAGCGCTCACGCCTGAGCCGGTCGATGCGCAGGTTTCTGGCGATGGTGAATATCCAGGTCGAAACCGAACCGCGATCGGCATAATAGAGTGCCGCCTTTGACCAGACCGCAATCATGGTTTCCTGCACGAGGTCCTCGGCCTGCTCCGATGGCGCACCTTTCCGCATCATGAAGCTTTTGACGCGGGGGGCAAAGTGATCGAAAACTTCGGCAAAGGCTTCGCGGTCCTTGGACGCAGCGACGCGCGCCAAGAGCCCGGCAAAGTGAATGCCGTCAACCCCGGTTCTAGCGTTCCCTGTCATCACTGCCATGGCCATTGCCGTCATGCGCCGTCTCTCCACGTTCAAGAATACGGGTTCGGAGGGGCCTTAGATCACTGCAAGTTGCGGGCGATATCGTCATTGAACTCCTTTGAGAATACGCGTTTTTTACCTTCATAAGCTTCGATTTTGCCCCAGACTTTCCAATGCGTGGCAGTGGCAGTGAGGCGGCCATAGGTTTCGGTGCGGATATTCCAGGTCCCACGCTTTCGGGTTTCGGTCCAATGGGTTTCCATGATGGCTGAGAGGGGATCATCAGGCTTGATGCGGAAACTTTCGCGTCCAACACCTCCCACAACCAATTTGTGCGCCTTGATTTCCTGGGTCCCGAAATCATCGACAATCTCGAGCCGCACTTCGCCGGTCTTGGCATCGACGGTCTTTTCGCGGCTGTGCATTTCCTTTTTGATGGTCTTGAGCTGAACCGGTGCGGCTGATTCCGGCGGCGCGAAAGCCACCGGCTTTTCAGTGGCAAGCTTCTTGCGGATCGGGACCTGGATGGTTGATGCACCGGCATGGACTGTCAGCGTGACAGGATCGGCCACCGGCCACATCATCGGAAAATATGTTGTGGAGATGGCAACACGCAATCGGTGGCCCTTTGGCACTTTCCAGGCAATGTCGTCGAGCTTGATCTTCATCTTGTAGGTCTTGCCAGGTTCAAGCTTTGTCGGATGTTCGCGGCTGTCGCGCATGCAGAGGTTTTGCAAGTGATAGGTGATGCGGCTCACTTCTCCCGTCGGCCAAACGTCATTCAATCTCACACAGACATGGGCCACTGGCTTGTCGGAGCTGAAGGACAGGTCGAGCATGGGTTGCCCGACAATCTCCATGTCGTCCTGCAGAACGGG
>JANNFZ010000289.1:0-4758 GCA_031380375.1 Hyphomicrobiales bacterium | reverse complement strand
CTTCACCAATCCAGCCGCGTCGGTGGTTTCAATCTCCCCCATGGCGGGGATTGTCGACTGGCCACCATTGATGGTCGCCGGAACAAGGTGAATGCGGTTGCCGAAGCCATCGCTGTAACTGAGCGCGTTCTCGATACCGGGAGCTGAAATGGTCCAGGACAAGGTCTTCTGGGCGGCAAAATCGGCAGGCGTCAGGTTAAGCCGCTGCACGACGAGGTGGGAGCCTTCGTCATATTGATATTGCGTCTGGTGAAAGATGCGGATCAGCATGGGTCACGGAAAATGATAGGTCTCGCCGATCTGGCGGGACAGGGCCGTGTTGGACGCGACAAATTCCTGGATATACTCATGCAATCCCTCGCGGAAAATTTCCTCCATCTTGCCGTTTTGCAGGCGGGTGACGGTCTCGTTCGCCGTGTCATGCAAGGCATAGGTCTTGCCGTGAATTTTGGCGAGGCCACGAAGTGCCGTGTTGATCCATTGATAGCTGAACACCAGCGAACGCGGCATTTCCGGGCGCAGGATAAGGAATTCGGAAATGAGCCAAGGCTTGTAGCGGCTGTCACGGTAGAACCAGCGATAGGCCCGGTGTGCCGAAACCGAACGCAACACCTGGGCCCACTGCTGCATGTCAATGTCACTGCCGACATCGCTGGGTTTGGGCAAGAGGATGAAATACTTGACGTCAAGAATGCGTGCCGTGTTGTCGGCCCGTTCGACGAAATTGCCGAGTTGGCTGAAATAGTAGTTCTCGTTGCGCAGCATGGTGCCGAGCACAGCGCCACGGAACGACATGGAGCGCTGCTTCACCCAGTCGAGAAACACCGGAAGGCGATAGGTCATCACATCATCAGGGTTGATCTGCACCAGATCGTTCCAGGTGGTATTGATGCTTTCCCAGACATCGCGCGTCAAAGCCGTGCGCACAGCCCGGCCATTGTTGCGGGCGGTGCGGATGACTGCCTTGATGCTCGAGGCATTGTCTTCGTCGAAGATCAGGAAATTGATGACCTTGGCGGCAGTGATCTCTTCATGCTTGGCGCGGTAGGCCTGTTCGGATGCGGCACTGAGCAGCGTCGAGCGCCACTCATCTCGGTGTCCTTCAACCGCACCCGGCATGAGCGAAATGCGATGCCCGACTTCAAGAAGGCGCGCCATGTTCTCGGCCCGCTCCATGTAGCGGGACATCCAGTAAAGCGAGGCTGCGGTGCGTCCGAGCATCAATCCTCCAGCACCCAGGTATCCTTGGTTCCGCCGCCCTGGCTGGAATTGACCACAAGAGAGCCTTTTTTCAAGGCGACCCGCGTGAGTCCGCCAGGCGTGATGCGGACCTGGTCACCGCTCAGCACAAAGGGCCGGAGATCAACATGCCGCGCACCAACGCCTGCAGACGTGTAGGTTGGCACGGTCGAGAGGGCAAGTGTGGGCTGGGCAATGTAATTTGACGGGTTGTCCTTCAGGCGGTTTTTGAAATACTCGATTTCCTTCTTTGACGACGTCGGCCCCACCAGCATGCCGTAGCCGCCGGAACCATGGACTTCCTTCACCACAAGCTCGTGCAAATGTTCCAGCACATAGGTCAGCGACTTGGGTTCGGAACAACGCCAGGTCGGCACGTTTTTGAGGAGCGGTTTCTCCCCTGTGTAGAATTCGATGACATCGGGAATATAGGTATAGATCGACTTGTCGTCGGCGATGCCAGTGCCTGGCGCATTGACGATGGTGACGCGGCCCGCCCGGTAGAGATCAAACAGGCCCGGAACACCAAGCGATGAATCCGGCCGGAAAGTCAGGGGATCAAGGAAGGCATCATCGACACGGCGATAGATCACATCAACGCGCAGCGGGGCTTGCGTAGTGCGCATGTAGAGATAGCCATCCGACACAAAGAGATCACCACCCTCGCAAAGCTCCACGCCCATTTCGTCGGCCAGAAAGGCGTGTTCAAAGAATGCCGAATTGTGGATGCCGGGTGTGAGAATGACGATGGAGGGCTCGCCCTTGCAAGCTGGTGGTGCCACACTTTCAAGTGTCTTGCGGAGCAGTGCCGGGTAGTTCTCGACAGGTGCCACGCGATGGCGGGCAAACAGATCCGGGAACAGGTGCATCATCGCTTCCCGGTCTTCGAGCATGTAGGAAACGCCAGAAGGCGTGCGGCAATTGTCCTCAAGCACGCAGAAATCATTTTCGCCGGTGCGCACGATGTCGATGCCGATGATGTGGGCATAGATGCCGCGCGCCGGATTGACATCAACCATCTCCGGCACGAAGGCGGCGTTCTGGATGATGACATCACGGGGCACCCGGCCCGCCCGCAGGATTTCCTGGCGGTGATAAAGGTCATGGATGAAAGCGTTGAGGGCGCACACCCGCTGTTCGATACCGGCCGCCAGGCGCCGCCATTCAGCGGCAGCAAAGATCCGCGGGATAACGTCGAAGGGGATCAGGCGTTCCGATGCTTTGTCGTCGCCATAGACGGCAAAGGTAATGCCCTGGCGGCGAAAGATGTTTTCCGCCTCTTTCATGGCGCGGTCGAAGTCTTTTTTCTTGAGGGTTTGAAGCCAGCTTTCGACATGGGCATAGGGTGCGCGGGGGCTGCTTCCCTTGCCGTTCATCTCGTCGAAACTTAGCGCCATTGCCGTTCCTTGCTGCATCGCAATATGCGGGTATATTTCGGGCTGTGGCAAGCTGCATTTTGGGCCGGACGGTGCAGTTGAGTTCGCCGGCATGTTGTGCGATAGTGGGCCATGGTCCACAACATCACCCATAGGCGGACGTTTCTTCACGTTCCCGACCGTTCGGCCAAGGCCGACGTGATGGTCAATTGCGCCCGCATTGGATTCAAGCCGTAGTTTTCCGTGCCTGACTGATTTCGTCCGCAAGCCCGCTTGCGACTTTTTCCATTTCATGCCCGGAGTGCATCCATGACAATCCACCAGAAAAACATCAACATCGACGACGTGGTGAAGGCCGATATTGCCCACCATTTCCATCCGTTCACCGATCACAAGTCCTTCCATGCGGCAGGCGGTCCCCGCGTCATCACCCATGGCGACGGCGTTTACATCTGGGACGGCAAGGGCAACAAGATTCTTGATGGCATGTCGGGCCTGTGGTGCGTGAACATTGGCTATGGCCGCAGGGAACTGGCCGATGTGGCCCAGCGCCAAATGATGGATTTGCCCTACTACAACACGTTCTTCAAAACGACGACGGTGCCGGCAACCGAGCTTGCGGCCAAGATTTCGTCACTGCTGCCACCCCAATTCCAGCACATCATGTTCACCAATTCAGGCTCTGAAGGCAACGACAGCATTGCGCGTTTCGTGCGCCATTACTGGAAAGTGATGGGCAAGCCCTATCGCCAGCACTTCATTGGCCGGAACCGGGGCTATCACGGCTCGACCTGGGTTGCCACCAACCTGGGCGGCATGGACTACATGCACGAGCAGGGCGGAACATTGCTGCCGGGCTTCCACCACATTCGCGAGCCCTATTGGTTCGATCATGGTGGAGCGAAGTCGCCGGAGGATTTTGGCCTCGAAGCCGCCGCCGAACTGGAAAAGAAAATTCTCGAAGTCGGGCCCGACAATGTTGCAGCCTTCATCGGAGAACCGATCCAGGGGGCGGCCGGCGTGATCATTCCGCCCACAACCTATTGGCCGGAAATCCAGCGCATCTGCCGCAAATATGGCGTGCTCATCATTTCGGATGAAGTGATTTGCGGCTTTGGCCGGACCGGCAAATGGTTTGGCTTTGAAACCTTTGGCTTTGAGCCGGATATCATCAACATGGCCAAGGGCCTGTCATCGGGATACCTGCCCATCGGGGCCGTCGCCTATTCCAACAAGCTGACAGGGCCATTCTTTGACAAGGGTGGCGACTTCAACCACGGCATGACCTATTCGGGTCACCCTGTTGCCGCTGCCGTGGCGCTCAAAAACATCGAAATCATTCAACAGGAAAAGCTTGTGGAGTGCGTGGCAGAACTCGGGCCCTATTTCAACCGCATGCTGCAGGGGCTGAAGGACCACCCGATTGTCGGCGAAGTCCGTTCGGTCGGTCTGATCGGTGCAATTGAGCTCTCCCGCGACAAATCAACCCGGGCGCGCTTTGCCAAGCTGGGCCGGGTTGGCACAATCTGCCGCGATTATTGTTTTGCCAACAATCTGATCATGCGGGCCTGCAACGACACCATGGTTCTGGCACCGCCGTTCTGTATAACCAAAGCTGAAATTGACGAGATCGGCAGGCTCGCCAAGGTTGCTCTGGATGCCACCTACACGCAGGTGAAGGCGGAAATGACCTGAACATAAACCAAAGGGCTATTGTGTGGTTGGCAATGGCCCTTTATTTTCTTGTTTAATGAACGGACTTACCAGTTCAATTAGAATAGGAAAATACGCCATGACACACTATGCACCAAAATTCAGCGCTACGCGCCGCAGCCTGCTCAAGGCATCAGGTGCCATGATTGCAGGCATAACGTTGGCCCCGCGCTTTGCCCTGTCGGCAGAGGAAAAGAAGCTGAACCTCTACAATTATGACACCTACATGGGTGAGACCACGCTGGAGGATTTCAAGACCGCCACCGGTATTGAAGCCAAGCTCGACCTGTTTGCCGACCAGGATGAAATGTTCTCCAAGCTCAAGGCCGGAAATCCTGGCTATGATGCCATCATCATCGCCAATGATTTTCAGGAGCGCATGAACAAGGCAGGCATGTTGTCGCCGATTGACCACAGCAAAATCCCGAAT
>JANNFZ010000196.1:0-4012 GCA_031380375.1 Hyphomicrobiales bacterium | reverse complement strand
GACCATGATGTCCGACGCCATCCAGTTTCTGCGCCGGGGTGTGGTGGTGCGCCACCGCATCGAAAACCCCATGCAGACGGTCCTCGACTATCTGCGGCTCGTGGAAAAATCCCGTGGCACCAAGGAAGGCTGCAACGAGGGGGATTGCGGGGCCTGCACCGTGGCCATCGGGCGCTTGCGCAAAGGCAAGGTTGTCTATGAAGCGGCCAATGCCTGCATTCTGTTGATGGGGCATCTGCAGGGCTGCGAACTGGTGACTGTCGATGATCTTGCCCACGGCGAGACTCTGCATCCGGTGCAGCAGGCCATGGTTGAGGCCAACGCCTCGCAATGCGGCTTCTGCACGCCGGGCTTCGTGATGTCGCTGTTCGCGCTGCATCATTCCGGCGTGAAGCCCGACCGGCAGATGATCGTCGATCAACTCGCGGGCAATCTCTGCCGCTGCACCGGCTACCGGCCAATCATCGCTGCGGCTGAAGCATCTTGCACAGGCGAGGCCAAGGATGCCTGGGCCATGCTCGCCGATGACATTGCCAATCAACTCGCGAAGCTCAATGACCGGGAAGATATTTTCTGCGGGAACGATGAAAGTTTTGTAGCCATTCCGGCGGAAGAAGAAACCTTGCTGTCGCTCGCAACGCAACACCCCGATGCAACCCTGGTGGCGGGTGCAACCGATGTGGGCCTGTGGATCACCAAGCAATTGCGGACTTTGCCCAAGGTCATCCACATCGGCAATGTCGCATCACTCCACACCATTTCCGATCGCACCGGTTCCATTTCCATTGGCGGGGCAGCGACCTATGCGGAGGCTGCCCGCGCTCTTTCCGGCCTGTCGCCGGATGTGGCGGAAGTGCTGCGGCGCATTGGTTCAAAGCAAGTGCGTGCTTCTGGCACAATTGGCGGCAATATTGCCAATGGTTCACCGATCGGCGACATGCCGCCGCTGCTCATTGCCCTTGATGCCCGCATCGCCCTCAAGAAAGGAGCCGTGCAACGCTCGCTGGAAATTGAAAAATTCTTCATCGCCTATGGCAAGCAGGACCGTGAACCGGGCGAAATCCTGTGGCGCATTGATGTGCCGAAGCCCGCCAGTCACGAGCGGCTTTTTGCCCACAAAATCTCCAAACGCTTCGACCAGGATATTTCCTCGGTTCTGGCGGCTTTCCGTTTCACCATGTCGGGCCGCAGTGTGGCATCGGCGCGGCTGGCATATGGCGGCATGGCGGCAACACCGCGACGTGCGCTGTTGACCGAAGAGGCCATCAAGGGCCTGAAACTCGATGCGCCGGAAAGCTGGCCACGCGTGGTTGCCATGCTCGCCAAGGACTTTTCGCCGATCTCCGACATGCGAGCCACGGCGCAATACCGGCTCGATGTTGCGGAGGCTCTGCTTGCCAAGGCGCTGCATGAACTTGTTGGCACCGAAACCGTGCGCCTTGTCGCCCCCAAGGGCAGGGAAGCCTGGACATGAGCAAGGAGCCAGCACCAAAGAAGATTTCGATCATTGGTCAGGCCATCGCCCATGACAATGCGGTCGAGCATGTGCAAGGCAATGCGCTCTATATCGACGATCTCGCCGAGCTTGAAGGCACTCTTCATGTGGCGCCGGGCTATGCGCAAGAAGGCGCACGCGGCAGAATTATCTCAGTCGATCTCACAGCCGTTGCAGCGGCACCCGGTGTCATCCGCGTTCTGACGGCCAAGGATATTCCGGGCAAGAATGATTGCAGTGCCTCTATCGGCGGTGATCCCATTCTCGCAGATGGCCAGATCATCTTCCATGGCCAAGTTGTGTTTGCCGTGGTGGCTGAAACCCGTGACCAGGCGCGAAGGGCGGCCCGTCTCGCCGAGATCAAGATTGCCCCGCAGAGGCCCGTCGTATCAGTTGATGATGCCGTGACACGCGGCGAAGCCGACGTGCTTCCCGAATACAGTTTCACGCGCGGCGATGCTGTCAAGGCAATCGATCATGCGGCCCTTCATCTCTCCGACACGTTTTTGATCGGCGGCCAGGAACATTTCTACCTCGAAGGCCAGGTTGCGATGACGCTTCCCGACGAGAAGGGCGGCATCACGGTTTTGTCGTCAACCCAGCACCCCACGGAAGTGCAACACTGCGTGTCGCGCATGTTGGGCATTGGTGACCATCTCGTCACCTGTGAATGCCGGCGCATGGGCGGCGGCTTCGGCGGCAAGGAAAGCCAAGCGGCACAATGGGCTTGCCTTGCAGCCCTTGCGACTTATCATACGGGTCGTCCCGTTAAATGCCGCCTCGACCGCGACGACGACATGATCATGACCGGCAAGCGCCATGATTTCCGTGTCAATATGGATGCGGGCTTTGATGCCACGGGCCGCATCAAGGCGGTCAATGTCACCTTCCTGTCGCGCTGCGGCTGTTCGGCGGACCTGAGCTTGGGCGTCAATGACCGCACCATGTTCCACGCCGACAACGCCTATTACTATCCGGCCTTCAACATCCATTCGCGCAGGCTCCGCACCGACACCGTTTCGAACACGGCGTTTCGCGGTTTTGGCGGCCCGCAGGGCATGATCTTTGCCGAGCGCATGATGGAGATGATTGCCCTGCAAACCGGTCATGACGCGCTCGATGTGCGCAAGGCCAATTTCTATGGACCGGGCCGCGAATTGACCCCCTATGGCCAGAAGATCACCGACAACATTCTCCCCGAACTCATTGCCCAGCTTGAGGAAAGTTCCGGCTACCGGATGCGCCGGGAGTTCATCAATGACTTCAACGCCACAAGCCGCGTGCTGAAAAAAGGCTTGTCTCTGACGCCCGTCAAATTCGGTATTTCCTTCACGCTGCCACACATGAACCAGGCAGGCGCACTCGTTCTTGTCTATAGCGACGGCACCGTGCAGCTCAATCATGGCGGCACGGAAATGGGCCAGGGCCTCTACATCAAAGTCGCCCAAGTGGTGGCCGAGGTTTTCGGCATTGCCCTTCAGAATGTCCGCATCACCGCCACAACCACAGGCAAGGTTCCAAACACTTCGCCGACGGCCGCCTCCTCCGGTTCCGATTTGAATGGCATGGCGGCCAAACACGCAGCCGAAGTGATCAAGGGCAACATCGCAAGTGTCGTCGCCAAGGCCTGGGGGGTGGCGCGCACCACGGTGCGCTTTGGCAATGGCCAGGTGTTCACGGGCCGCAATTCCATGAGCTTCGGCGAGGCAGCAAAGCTTACCCATGCCGCCCGGGTGCCACTTTCATCCACCGGGTTTTACGCCACGCCGAAAATCACCTGGGAGAGGGCCAAGGCAAAGGGCAATCCATTCCTGTATTTTGCCTATGGGGCGGCTTGCTCCGAAGTCACCATCGACACTATGACCGGGGAGATGCGGGTGGACCGGGCCGACCTTCTGCATGATGTCGGAAAATCCCTGAACCCCACCATCGACATGGGTCAGATCGAGGGTGCCTATGTGCAGGGCATGGGTTGGCTGACAACGGAAGAGCTTGTCTATGACAACGACGGCAAGCTTCGCACCCATGCGCCTTCAACCTATAAAATTCCTTGCGCGTCTGATCTTCCGGCCGATTTTCGCGTCGCCATCTATGAATCGAAGGGCAACAAGGAGAACACCATCTATCGCTCCAAGGCGGTCGGCGAGCCGCCGTTGATGCTGGGCATTTCGGTGTGGACGGCTATTTTCAACGCCGTGGCAAGTCTCGGCAACGGCCTTGTTCCCGCCCTCAATACGCCAGCCACCCCTGAGGCCATCGTGCATGCCATCAAGAGTGTGCGGGCATGAACATTTTCGCCCGCGCCCGCGCCTTGATTGCCGAAGGCGAGACCGTGGCGCTTGTGCATGTTGTGTCAGTCAAGGGCTCGGCACCACGCGAAGTCGGTGCGATGATGCTGGTGGCCCCGGCCGGCATTTTGGGCTCCATCGGCGGGGGAACCTTGGAGTGGAAGGCGCTTGCCGAAGCGCAGCGCTTGATGTCACATGGCCCGTCACGTCATCGCACGGTCTTTTCACT
>JANNFZ010000194.1:0-3441 GCA_031380375.1 Hyphomicrobiales bacterium | reverse complement strand
GGCCGTCAAGGCAGCGGTGCGCAAGTCAGAAGGCCTCGGCGATGGAGACGAGGTTGAAGTTCGCATCAATACCCGGTCGTAAACTTTTTGCCACAATCCCGCCAAGCCTTTGCGGCACGGGATGACAATCATGCAGCGGCGCAGTTTTCTCACTGGTCTCACACTCTTTGCCCTTAACGGTGGGCAGGCCCTGGCCGCCAGGAAGAAACCGACAATTCCCTATGATGGTGCGCGCTATGTTTATTTCAGCACGCCGGAACTCCGTGGCACGGTGATCGTCAACACCCGCGCGCGCGCGCTTTTCTATGTCGATCGTCCGGGCATTGCGATTCGCTATGGCGTGGCCGTCGGCAAGGAAGGTTTTGACTGGGCCGGAGTGGCCACAATTGGCCGCAAGCTTGAATGGCCCACCTGGACGCCGCCTGCCCAAATGATCCGACGCAAGCCCGAACTCGCCGAATGGGCCGATGGCATGCCCGGCGGCCCCGACAATCCGCTGGGTGCACGGGCCCTTTATCTCTTTGCCAACAACCGTGACACACTGTTTCGCATTCACGGAACCAATGAACCGTGGTCCATCGGCACGGCGGCTTCCTCCGGCTGCATCCGCATGTTGAATGAGGAAGTGAGCGATCTCTATGCCCGTGTCCACATCGGCACTAAGGTGATTGTCATCTAGGCGTGGGCTGTTTCCGGTATTGAGACTTCTAGAGCTACCGTGCCACAACGGTCCCGCCGCTTCCTCGGCCATCCTGACACGGACTGCCAACCGGTATTGGAGCCATCGGCGCGTAGTCCTGCGTGTCACCTTCCCTTGGTCCAGACGTAAAGCGGCACAAAGTGCTCTCCACTATGGCAGGCGGAAGAATTTGAAGTGCGCGTCGTAACGGCAATGGCAATGCCGGGCGTAACCGTGATGGCGATTTCGGGCGTGCGGTGAGGGACCGCGCTACAACAACCCCATTGCTTCCAAACCCGTCCTGGCACGGCCTGCCTACCGGAATCGGGTCCATCGGCGCGTAGTCTTGTATTTCGCCTGCTCGGGCTCCGGAAGTAAACCGGCACAGCGTGCTCCTCTCGACAGAAAGCGCGGGCACAATTTTTTTCGGGCGAATGGTTGCCGGTTGCTCGGGGAGAATTGAAGTGCGCGAAGCGTTGACAATCAATAGCGGTGGTCCCTTGCACTTAATGCCCGAGGCACCGCGCACAAGCGCGTCGCAATTGTACCGGCCGCCGCCGGACAGGCACTGGGCGGTAAATTTGGGCGCCTTGCCAGGAATGCAGCCACCCTGCCGCAAGACAAGCTCCAGACCTCGACCTGCTGAATAGAAACGCGCTGGCGATCCCGCTTGAGCACACATGTCCACGTCGTCCTGCCGGGCATAATCCTTGCACACGTCGAAACTCTCGTCATCGCTGCACAGCCATTGCCCCTCACGGCCCAAGAACGATCGACATCCGAAAGCCGCAAGGCGCTCTTCGGCCGGCGCATTCACATCCGCGCGCAGTGCCTTGTTCCGTTCTTTTGAAAGGGCAACTGCGAGGACAGCTCGCGTGTCATATTTTTTATCCAGTGCTGATTTGGCTGCGGCGAAAGATCCGTAACTGTCGATCGCGTCAGCATCTTGCATGTCCGACCTGTACTGCCCGGCCATTTTTGCAATACCGGACTTGCATGCATCGTCGAGACACTTTGGGCTCCAGCGCAAGGCAAATCCAAGGGCGTTCGCTGCACCCAGCTTCTCAAATTTTTCAGCTTTGGCCTGGGATATGGCCACTGCAAGTTCGGCCCGCACATTATACTTTTCGTCGAGCGCAGCCTTCGCGGCCCCGAAGGAGCCATACGCCGTGATCACTTCTGGATCTTGAAGTTCCTCCGTGTACTGATCCGCCATTTTTGCAATTCCGGCTTTGCAGTTGCCGTCCCGGCACTTGGGGCTCCAGTGGAATGCAAAGCCAAGCGCATTGGCGGCACCCAGTTTCCCGGCTTTTTCAGCTTCCTGGGCCAGGCGTAATTGTTCCGCCTTGTATGCTGCATCTGCAGCGGCCTGAGCGGCTTTTACTTTGGCCTTCTCGGCAGCCTTTGCGATGGCGTCGGCCCAAGCCTGTTCGCATCTGTTGGTTTCTGCAGCGAAGACCTCACCAAGGTTGAAGACCGAACCAGCACCAAAACCTGCGATAATTTCCCTGAACTGTGCTGCGGTCATGCCTCCGGCGCGGGCAGCGTTATAACCGTCACAAAACAACGGCGGGCCGCTGTCGTCGCAACCGCCCAATCCTAACGCGCAGCCGGCCGAATTGACCAGGCCCTTGGCGCCTTCATAGCCAGCTTCGGCCGCGCCACCCAACCCCTCGACGGCAGCTTTGCCGACATCATATGCACCGCTGACAAGCTTGCCAGGAATATCGGCACAGCCTTCGACCGAGGCGATGACGCTCGTCAATCGCTCTTTCAGCTCGTCAACATCGAGGCCCGTGGATGCGACAGCGCACGAACATGCCACCCGATCCATGACGAGGGCCACGCCGGGCACCTGATAGAGCGTCGCCTGGCTTTGACCATTCGCAATGTCTTTCAGCATTGACTGGCCTTGGGCCGGCAACAAAGAACTCAAACCTGTCGTGTTGAGGGCCGCATCCAACGCCCCCGCGACCGGCTTGCTGGCCTGGCCAATGCTGGCGTCTATGCACGCTTGGGCGCCTTTTGGCAGTGTGCCTTGCTGTTGCAGGATAGCGACTGCGCCAGTTAGGCCGTAGAGCAAGGGGTCACCGCCAACGACCGATGGAACACACTCGCTATGGTTCACTGTAAATTCTGCCGCAGTTTTTCCGTCTTCAAATGCGAACTTGGTGAGGTCAATCGGGCCTTTCGCACAAGCCGCCATATCCGACGCAAAGTCGTCTGCGCGCGCTGCGGTACCGCTTGGCAATAACATCAAGAGACAGAGAACAGCGGCGCTGCGAAAAACAATTGCCATATATATCTTCCCGTGAACGCTCTCCAATATATACCACCAGATTGACAATTGGTTGTATTCCTCTCTGTTTGGTTGAACGTATTGACCATATTAAATGCACAAGGAGCTGCCGCCCCGCAACTTGCCGCACTGCCCGCGCCCGGAATGACATCACTTCTCCGCGTCAATCTGTTGAATTTGCCATTGTGCATCGCAGCAGCTAAAAGGCTGGCGTTGAAAACAAGGCATGAGAATGGCTGAACCCAAAACGGCAGTGCGGCCCCTTTCGCCGCATTTGCAGATCTACCGTCCCATGCTCACCATGATGATGTCGATCATGCACCGGATCACCGGGGTGGTGCTGGCGGGTGGTGTGGCGCTGTTTGTGTTCTGGCTGGCGGCTGCGGCAACTTCGGAAACTCTTTTCGATTGCATGCAGGCTTTCTTCCATCACTGGTTTGGCCGCCTCGTGCTCTTTGGTTTT
>JANNFZ010000260.1:0-2747 GCA_031380375.1 Hyphomicrobiales bacterium | reverse complement strand
GCAGATTGTCCACTTGTTGGCTGCGCGCCGCCGGGGCACGCCGGGGGCGGGACTTCACATCAGGCTCATATCGCTTTTCAGCATGGTCGCCATCGCGCCGGCACTGCTCGTGGCAGCCTTTGCGGCGGTGACACTCAACCGGGGTCTTGATGCCTGGTTCTCCGAGCGCACGCGGGCCATCGTTGATACCTCGTCAGAGGTCGCGGAGGACTACTTGCGCAACGCTGCCGACGCCACACGTTCGGACCTCGCCAGCATATCGGCTGACCTCACACAGCAGATCGATCTCTATGGCAATGACCGGCCCGCCTATATCCGCCGTGTGGCCCGCCACGGCGCATTGCGCAACCTCGCCGCCGTCTATGTGTTCGAAGCCGCCACCAAGCGGGTCGATGCCAATGCCACGTTGAACGAGCGCATCAAGTTTATTGCACCGGGAGAAGACAACTTGAAGGCGGCGGCGAATGGCGAGGCCGTGGTCATTCAACCAGGACGCGGCAGCAACCTCGTTCGTGCCCTCGTGAAATTGCAGGGTTATCCCGATCACTATCTCTACATCTATCGCCTTATCTCGCCGGTGGTCATCGAGCAATTGCAGAAGACCCGCGATGCCAAGGCTGAATATGACAAGATGATGGAACAGCGCGTCGGCGTGCAACTGACCTTCGGGCTGGTCTATGCCATTGTGGCACTTGTGTTCCTGCTCTCGGCGATTTGGGCAGGCTTGCGCTTCTCGGACAGGCTGGTGGCCCCTATCGTGCGCCTGCTCAACGCCTCCCGCGATGTGGCGCGTGGCAATTTTGACGCCAAAGTGCAGATCGTTGACGGTCCTGGTGATCTTATGGCCCTGTCGCAGACCTTCAACCTGATGACCGACCAGATCCGCCTGCACCAGGACCAATTGGTTGAAACCAATGAGCAGCTCGACCAAAGACGGCGTTTCTCCGAGGCCATGCTGGCCGGTGTCAGTGCGGGCGTGATCGGTGTTGATCCGGATTTCCGTATTTCCATTGTCAATCGCTCGGCCCTCAATCTGCTCGGCGTGACTGAGCGCATCCTGCTTGGCAAACACCTCGACGAAACGGTTCCCGAGTTTGTGTCGCTCTTTGAACTTGCCATGTCGCGGCCCTCGGGTGCTTCCGTGGGCCAGGTCGAGATGACGGTAAAGGGCAGGGACACGAACTTTGTCCTGCGCATTACCACCGAACGGTCCGACGATGCCGAACACGGCTTCGTGCTGACTTTTGACGACATCACCGATCTTGTGTCAGCCCAGCGCAATTCGGCCTGGGCCGACATCGCCCAGCGCATCGCCCATGAAATCAAAAACCCCCTGACACCCATCCAGCTCTCGGCCGAACGGCTGAAGCGGAAATATCTGAAGGAAATCGTGTCGGACAAGGCCGTCTTCGAGCAGTGCACTGACACGATAATCCGCCAGGTCGCTGATCTCGGTCGGATCGTCGATGAGTTTTCATCCTTCGCACGCATGCCCAAGGCCGTGCCCGAAGCCAACAACCTCGCCGAAGTGGTGAATGATTCAACCGTGTTGCAGCGCGTGGCAGCCGGTGAACTGGACATCTCGGTGACCGAGGAGTCACCGGTTCCGGTCTTTGCTTTTGACCGTCGCCTCGTCACGCAGGCCATCACCAATCTCGTGAAGAACGCCCGCGAAGCCATTGAGGGCCGTGAATCGGAAGGCGACAAAACGCCCGGCCAGATCAAGGTTGTCTATGGCATGCGCGAGGAAAACCCTTATGTCTCGGTCATCGACAATGGCATCGGCCTTCCGCAGGAAAACCGCCAACGCCTTGCCGAACCTTATATGACGACGCGCGAGAAGGGCACGGGTCTTGGTCTGGCCATCGTCAAGCGCATCATGGAAGAACATGGCGGATCGTTGCAATTGACCGACGCTCCCGACCACCGCGGCGCGCAAGTCACCCTGCGCTTTGCAGCCATCGAAACTGACATCAAACTGACGGCTTAACAGAGAAGAACAATGGCAGCCGATATTCTGATAATCGACGACGAAGCCGACATCCGGGAACTGATTGCGGGAATCCTCCAGGACGAGGGTTTTGAAACGCGTCTTGCCCATAATTCCGACGCAGCACTGGGCGAGGTGATGCAACGCAGGCCTTCGCTTATCATTCTCGATATCTGGCTGCAGGGTTCAAAACTTGATGGCCTTGAGCTTCTTCTCGAGTTCAAGCAGCGCGTGCCCGACGTGCCGGTGATCATAATCTCGGGCCACGGTAATATCGAAACAGCCGTCTCCGCCATCAAACGCGGCGCCTATGATTATATCGAAAAGCCGTTCAACGCCGACAAGCTGCTGCTCGTCGTGGGACGCGCACTTGAAACCTTCCGCCTCAAGCGTGAAAACGAGGAACTGAAGGGCCGCTCCGGGCTTGACGCCGAACTGGTGGGCCAGTCGGCGGCCGTCAAGACCCTGCGGCAGCAGCTGAAGAAGGTTGCACCCAGCAACAGCCGCGTTCTCATCATGGGTCCCATGGGAGCCGGCAAGGAACTTGTGGCGCGGACCTTGCACGCCATGTCATTGCGGGCCAGTGGACCTTTCGTTGTCCTGAGTGCTGCAAGCATGAATCCTGACCGGCTTGAAGAGAGCCTCTTTGGCGTGGAGCAGGCGGCTGACCGGGCCCAAAGCATTGGCGCACTTGAAGAGGCCCATGGCGGCACGCTCTATATCGATGAAGTGGCGGACATGCCCCTGGAAACGCAAG
>JANNFZ010000238.1:0-7210 GCA_031380375.1 Hyphomicrobiales bacterium | reverse complement strand
ATCGGCCGATGGCGACAGGCGCTTCAGGCGCTCAGCCAGCCCACGCCCCAGGAACTGGCCGTCATGGATGATGGCAATTTTGGCATTGGCATCATCGGCAGCCATGCGCTTGGCCGCAAACCCGGCCTGGGCATCATCGCGTGACGCAACCCGCAAAACATTCCAGCCGCCACCGTCGGTGACTGTGGGTGCGGTGGAAGAGGGTGAAATCAGCAACACGCCCGCTTGCTCATAGGTCTTGGCAACGGCAATGGTTGCACCCGAGCAGAAATGCCCGATGACCACGCGCACATCCTGGCGCAGCAAATCCGCAGCGACCGCAACTGCGCGGCGCGTGTCGCAGGCATCGTCAGCCTCGACCATGACGAGTCGCTCGCCATTGATGCCGCCTGCGGCATTGGCGGTTTCAATTGCAGCGACAACACCCGCTTTCATTTGGGCGCCGAATGCCGCGTTCTGTCCGCTCATGGGTCCGGCCACACCGATGAAAATATCGGCATGGGCGGGCAGGGGGACGAGTGCGGCAAGGCCAAGAATGAGCGCAGCAAGGCGCATGGCAACTCCAAAAACAAAAGACCCGCGCAAGCTATTGCGCGGGTCCGTTTGAGGCAAGCCTCAATCGCTTAGTTGGTCGAAGGATCTTCGGCGTAGTTGCCAGCGTGGAATTTGTACCACACATACTTGGCACCGACGAGATCGCCCTTGGCATCGAGCTTGAGTTCGCCAAGAACGGTCTTCATCGGGTTGCCGGCACGCAGCCATGCTGCGAGCGTCTTCGAGTCCGTGCCGCCTGTTGCTGCAGCAGCCTGGGCATACATCTGGAATGCAGCATAGGTGTACAGCGTGTAGCCTTCAGGATCGTAACCTTCAGCCTTGAACCTTGCGACAAGATCCTTGGCTTCCGGAGAATTGCGGGGCTCAGGAGCGAAAGTGAAGATCATGCCTTCGGCAGCTTCACCGGCAATCGTCCAGAACTCGACGTTGTTCATCGAGTCGCCCGACAGCATCTGGGCACCGAGGCCCTGTTCGCGCATCTGCTTCAGGATGAGAGCACCTTCGGGGTGGTAACCACCGATGTAAACGGCTTCAATGCCGGCGTCTTTCATCTTGGAAACAAGGGCGGAATAGTCCTTTTCACCTGGGTTGATCGACTCAGCCATGGTGGCTTCGAGACCGGCTGCCTTCATTGCAGCATTGGTCGCATCAGCCAGGCCTTTGCCGTAGGCAGATTTGTCGTCGATGATGGCGACCTTCTTGCCAGCAAAGTTCTTGGCAAGGAAGTTGCCGGCAACGAGGCCCTGGGCATCGTCACGACCGCAAACGCGGGCGACGTTCCAGCCACCTTCATCCGTGAACTTGGGGTTCGTGGATGCAGGCGTGATCTGCAGGATGCCTTCTTCTTCATAGACCTTGGAGGCCGGGATCGAGGAACCCGAGCACAGGTGGCCAGCGACAAACTTCACGCCCTTGGAGGCGAGTTGGTTGGCAACCGCAACAGCCTGCTTTGGATCGCAGGCATCGTCACCGATTTCGAGGACGAGCTTTTCGCCATTGATGCCGCCAGCGGCATTGATGTCTTTGACAGCGGCTTCGGCACCGCGCTTGTATTGTTCACCGAGGGCAGCGAGCTGGCCGGTGATCGGGCCAGCCGTTGCAACAGTGATGTCGGCGAGCGCCGTCGTGGCGTTCAGCGCGGCGGCAAAGCTGAGGGCAATGCCGGACAGGATTAATTTCTTCATTCAAACGTCTCCCTGACGATTTACATTAGTTTCGGGGTCCATGCCCCTTGGGCCTATTCAAGCCCAAAGCGGCAGGATTGTGAAGGGGCAATGTGCACGTTGCCCTTCGCAATTGCGGTTAAGCCTTATTTTTCCAGGTCAAGGGACCTGACCTTTCATAAAGCCATGGATATTGGGTTGTCATTTGGCTGACGCGCATCAGCCGGTAACCAAGCAATGCGCTGGCGACGAAAATAAGGCCGTCGGTGATGAAATAGTGCAGCGAGACAAGTGTTTCCTCGAACAAGGCGAAATGCAGGAAACGAAGGCCCGCCGTAAACGGGATCATATATATCATAAGCAGGCTGACGGGCTTCCATCCGGAGGCCAGTGAACGGCCCGCCATGAAGGCGGCCCCACCGCCCAGGATGATGGTCAGCACCAGGAAAACCCCCGGGCTGTCTTCTATGAAAAGCCCCATCAATGGCCTCCTTCAAGATAAGCGGCCCGCACTTCGGGTCGCGCCAGCAGTTCCTTGCCCGTGCCCGACAGGGTGATCCGGCCATTGACCATCACATAGGCCCGGTGTGCCAGTTTGAGGGCATGGAAAGCGTTCTGTTCCACAAGGAAAACGGTGAGGCCTTCCTTCTCGTTCAGTTCCTTGATTGCCGAGAAAATCGACCGGACGATGATGGGTGCCAGTCCAAGCGAGGGTTCATCGAGCAGCAAGAGCTTGGGACGGGCCATCAAGGCTCGTCCAATGGCCAGCATCTGCTGTTCACCACCCGACAGCGTGCCTGCCCGTTGGCCTGAGCGCTTTTCAAGAATGGGGAAGAGCTTGTAAATCTTGGCCACGTCCTCTGCGAAATAGGCCATGGCATTGACCGTGGCACCCATTTGCAGATTTTCCAGCACCGTCATGCGCGGGAATATGCGGCGGCCCTCGGGCGATTGGGCAATGCCCAGGCGTGCAATTTCATGGGTCGGAAGGTGGGTAATGTCCTTGCCATCAAATACGATTTTGCCGGCGCGGGCCCGCGGCGTGCCAAAAATCGTCATCATCAGGGTCGATTTTCCGGCACCGTTCGAGCCGATCAACGTGGCGATTTCGCCTTTGCGGACTTCGAAATCGATGCCCCGCAGCGCCTGGATCTTGCCATAGAACGTCTCAATGCCTGTGCCGGTGAGGAGTGTCTCGCTCATTTGCGGCCTGCCTTTGTCTTGGCGGGAGCCTTGGCCTTTGCAGCGGGTTTCGCTGTGACGGCCTTGGTAACGTCAGCGGCGTCCTCCTCGTCTTCAACGCCGAGATAGGCGCGGATGACGGCAGGGTCGTTCTTTACATGGTTTGGCGTGCCATCGGAAATCTTGCGGCCATAGTCCAGCACCACGATATGATCCGAAATACCCATGACCACGCTCATGTCATGTTCAATGAGCAGGATCGCCATGCTGTGCTCGTCGCGGATTGACCGGAGGAGCTTGTTCAGTTCTTCCGATTCGCGGGGGTTCAGGCCGGCCGCCGGTTCATCGAGACAAAGGAGACGCGGACCCGTGCACATGGCGCGGGCGATTTCGAGGCGCCGCTGTGCGCCATAGGGAAGATCGCCTGCCGGATCGTCGGCGCGGTCAATGAGACCTATCCGGTTAAGCCAGAACTTGGCTTTTTCAATTGCCTCGTTCTCGCGGCGTTTGAAATGCCCGCTGCCGAAAAGGCCGCCCACAGTATAGCCCGATGCCCGCATCAATTCATTGTGCTGCGCCACCATCAAATTTTCCAGGACCGTCATGCCGCCGAACAGCCTGATGTTCTGGAAGGTGCGCGCCACCTTGGCATGCTGGGTGATGCGGAAATCATCCATGCGTTCAAGCTGGAATTCCTTGCCGCCGGGATGATGCAGCGTGATGGCGCCTTCCGTCGGCTTGTAGAAACCCGTGATGCAATTGAAGACGGTGGTCTTGCCGGCACCATTGGGGCCGATCAGGGCAGTAATCTGCTTTCGGCCCGCATTGAAGGAAAGATCACCAATGGCGGTGAGGCCCCCGAACCGCATGGTAAGATGGTCCACGCGGAGTTCCGGATCATTATTCCACAACACCAACAGCCATGCCCCTGGGAAACAAGATCGGCAGACACGGCCTTCTTCTCCTTGAGGAACACGGTTGGATCGCGGCGCGTGACGAGGCCACGGGGCCGCCAGCGCATCATCAGCACCATGGCAAGGCCGACAGCAAGCATGCGGAACTGCACCGGCTCCACACCATCCGGCAGCACATACGCAAGGAAGCCCATTTCGCGGAACAGTTCGAAGGCACCGATGATGGCAATGGCCGAGAACACAATGCCGATCTGCGAGCCAAGGCCGCCCAGCACCACGATGGCGTGGATGAGCGCCGATTCGATATAGACGAAGGATTCCGGTGAAACAAAACCCTGCCGTGCGGCAAAGAACGAACCAGCAAAACCGCCGAACATGGCACCGATGGCGAAAGCCGTGAGCTTTGTCGTCGTGGTGTTGATGCCAAGTGACCGGCAGGCGATTTCATCCTCGCGAAGCGCTTCCCAGGCGCGACCGATAGGCAGGCGGCGCAGCCGGTTGGTGGCGAAGAAGGTCAGCAGCGCCAAACACAAAATGACATAGTAGAGGAAGATGTACGAATAGATGCGGTCGTGCTGAATGCCGAAGAAATCCGCAAAACCGCCGGGACCTTCCTTGAAGGGCAGGCCAAAGAACGTGGCTTTGGGAACGTTGATGCCTTGCGGGCCGTTGGTGAACTCAAACCAGTTGATGAGCACCAAGCGGATCATTTCACCGAAAGCAAGTGTGACGATGGCGAGGTAGTCGCCACGCAGGCGCAAAACGGGAAAACCGAGGATCACCCCCCACAGGGCCGCAAAGAATCCAGCCATCGGAAGAACGATGTAAAAGGCCCAAGGGACAACCCCGGTGCCAAACCACATGGGCAGATAGACCGTCGTCAGCAACGCATAAGTGTAGGCACCGACGGCATAGAAAGCGACGTAACCAAGATCCAGCAGGCCTGCGAGACCGACAACGATATTCAGTCCCCATCCCAGCATGATGTAGATCAGGATGGTAATGGCAAAGTCGATGCCGCGTTTGTCCCAGCCGGGAATGTAGTTGAGAATGAAAGGCAGTGTGAGCGCGGCCAAAAAGAGAATGAGGTTGAAGTTGCGCCCGAGCCAAAGCATCGCACCCGATTCAACTTTGGGCTTTGCGGCCTTGGCTTCCTTCGGCGCAGGCTTTGGGGCCCAGACGAAGAAATGCAGCAGCAACCGGCCAAGCACTGTTATTGATGTCAGCGCAAGAACCAGTCCCCATCGCGTTTGCAGGAACAACGTGCCCTGGTTCATGACAGATTTGTAGGAGACGATAGGCGTCAGCAGGAGGAAGGTGATCAACGCCGTGCCAATCGTGTCCTTGATCAAGGCCTTTGAATCAAGTGTCTTTGTCTCTGCTTTGAAGCTAGTGTCTTTCGGGGCCGTCGCCATGGTCAGACCTTCTCGACTTCAGGTTTGCCCAAGAGACCCTGGGGAAGGAAGATGAGCACGATCACCAGAATGGTGAAGGCCGCAACATCTTTGAATTCCACGGAGAAATAGGCCGACCAGAAAGTCTCGATGAGGCCGATGATCATGCCGCCCAACATGGCGCCGGGAATGGAGCCGATACCACCGAGCACTGCGGCCGTGAAAGCCTTGATGCCGGCGAGGAAGCCCACGAAGAAGTCGGTCACGTTGTAGTACATGAAGAACATCATGCCGGCGAAGGCCGCCAGCGTGGCACCAAGAATGAAGGTTATCGAGATCGTGCGGTCCACATCAATACCGAGCAGCAAGGCCATTTTCTGGTCTTGCTCGCAGGCGCGCTGGGCGCGGCCAAGTGCGGTGCGATTGATGATGCCGGTGAATATGGCCATCAAAGCCACTGTTGAGACAATGATGATGATCTGCATGTTCGAAATGGTGACAACGAATTCACCATTCTCGGCGGCACGGTGCAGGATTTCATGCCTGCCGGTGATAATGCCTTGAATCGGCTTGGGGCGGCCTTCCTGGGCAATGCGCACGAATTCCTGGAGGACGATGGACATGCCAATGGCTGAGATCAGCGGCGCCAGCCGGAACGATCCGCGCAGCGGTTTGTAGGCCACCCGCTCGATGGTCCAGTTGTAAACCGAGGCGATGAGCATGGCAAACAGCACGCAAAGCGCCAGCGCCAAAACAATGGCAAAAGGCCCGGTCCAGCCGTGCACAATGAAAAACAGCAGCACAATAAAGGCCACAATCGACCCGATCATGAACACATCGCCATGGGCGAAATTGATCATGCCGATAATGCCATAGACCATCGTGTAACCGATGGCGATCAGGCCATAAATGGAGCCGAGTGCAAGTCCGTTAATGAGCTGCTGGAGAAAATACTCCATGCGCCCCCCTATGAAATTGACGCTAATCTCGTATGTCCCAGGCTCATGACAGGCCAAGGTTGACGAGGGTCTTAGTGAACTGCGGCAACAAAGACAAGTGTGACAAACCGGTGGAAAACGCAAAGAGCACTCAGATCTTGGTGAATATCGCTATCAACACGCGGGAATCCCGGATTTTTCACGGTCAATCCCGAGAGACTCGGAGCGGACAACACTTTCGTGTCGTTGTCAGCGGACCCGCCAAAACGGCCATTTACCGTCAACCGAGGCCGGGAATTGACATGGCTGGGCGAAACGCATAACCCCGATATATATCGGAATAGAATATATCGGAGTCGACTGAATTGAACGTGCGCACCCTTTGCCTGGGGTTTCTTTCCATGAAGGAAGCAACGGGCTACGAAATCAAAAAAGAATTTGAAGAAGGGCTGTTCAACCACTTCATGGAAGCGAGCTACGGCTCCATATACCCCGCACTCAACCAGCTTGCGGCGGACAAATTTGTGACGGTGCGCGAAGAAGAGCAATCCGGAAAGCCCGACAAGAAGGTCTACGCGATTACCGCAGATGGCCATGCGGCACTCGCCAAGTGGCTGGCGGTCGTTCCGGCCCGCGACAAATACAAATCCGAATTTCTCTTTGAAATGCTGCTGCAACATTATCTGGCACCTGGTCACTGCGTTGCGGCAATTGAAAAGCAAATGGCGGATTTGCGCGGCGACCTTGCAAACATTGCCGCCTGTCGCGACGGCGACTGCGAAGATCAGGGTTCAACTTTTGTGTTGGGTTACGGCGAGGCAGTCCTGACAGCAGGTGTCAGCTACCTTGAGGCAAGACTGAAGGAAATGAAACCGCTGGCCGCCACGGCCGCGGAGTGAATTGGAGACGAGGGAATGCGTAGGTCTTATCTTTGGGCAGCCGGAATTGCTGGCGTGTTGACGATCTGGATGGCGTCGCCAAAATGGCTTCCGCTTTTGACAGGTGCTGCATCACACACAGAAACCGCGACCGCAACCGCTGAAGGCGAAACTGCTCCCGCAGTC
>JANNFZ010000211.1:0-3405 GCA_031380375.1 Hyphomicrobiales bacterium | reverse complement strand
ACGGGGCCGAGAGCCCGTCGACCGACGTGATAGTCCAGAATGCCCGGGTTCTCGCCATCGACCAGATTGCCGACGAGAAGAGCGACAAACCCGTTGTGGCAAAGGTTGTAACGGTTGAAGTCTCAACCGTTGATGCGCAGAAGCTGGCCCTGGCGCAGATGACGGGTGTCGTTTCGCTTTCCCTGCGTCCTTCCGGCTCGCTGGACCAGGCCAAGCCGAAGCGCATCGTGGAAGAGGAACTGGTCTCAAATCCATCCGTCTACATGGCGAAACTAGAGCAACGCGATCTTGCCCAGCAGCAGCTTGAGGCTTCTCTCAATGCCAAGATTTCTTCTGTCGAACAAAGAATCGTCGCAAGCGACAGCAGCAAGGAAGCCCTGTCAAAGAAACTGGCCGAAATTGAAAAGGCCCTGAAAGGCGGCATTGCCAACGCCGGTGAAGACGCAAAGGCGTTGCGGGAAAAATACAATGCGCTCGAAGCCGCAGTAAGGGCCTCCAACGGCCAGGTCAATGAAGAGTTGCGCAAGCGCTTGGCCGAGTTTGAGGCAAGCCTTCGCAGTGCCAACGGTGAAGTTGTGGAGACGTCAGAACTGGATTTGCCAGCGGCCAAGACAACGGTCTTGGTCGGCGTCACGCGCGGAATCAAAAGGGAAACCTATGAGGTTCCGCAAGACGGCACCTCGGATGGACTGTAACAGATGCGCATGACCAACAACCGATTTTTGAGCGTCTTGTTCCTCGCCCTAACAATGGTGTGGGGTTCGGCGTTTACCGCGACGCAAATGGCTGGCCCGGCGGAAGCATCGGTCCGCATTGTCAAGCTATCCGGGTCAAACCGCGTCGGGCGCATGCAGGTGACTTTGGGGACGTCCGAGACTGTCAAGGTTTCGCTGCCCTTTGCGGAAATCGTGGTGGGCGATCCAGAGACGGCGGATGTCAATCCGCTGACGGATCAAACGCTGTATGTCCTCGGGCGAAAATTGGGCCTGACCAATATAGCGCTCTTCGATGAAAACCGTCATTTGGTTGGTGTCATTGACGTTGAAGTGACCCATGACCTGTCGGGCCTTCGGATGGCGCTCAAGGAAGCAATGCCCCATGTTTCGATCAAGGTCAGGTCAATCAACGGCCGGATCCTGCTGGAAGGCACGGTGCCGAGTGCGCCTGCGGCAGAACGGGCGATGTCGCTGGCCCGGGAATTTTCCGGTGAAGACGGCAAGGTTTCCAATTCGCTTTCGATTTCGGCAAACCAGCAGGTCAATCTCGAAGTGCGCTTCGTCGAGGTCAATCGCACCGCCGGCAAGGAACTGGGGGTCAATTGGAACCTGGACGGCAATGCGGCGACGGGTACAGGAGTCCCTCTTTCGGGCTCTGGCTCAGCGGTAACGCCCGTCATCGGCCTGGGCGCGCTTTCCAGCGCACTGCCATTTGGAGCAGTCATCGCCAATTTCCTGAGCAATGGCGTGAGTGCTGACATGCTGATCACGGCGCTGGAGCAGAAGAAGCTGGCGCGGCGTCTTGCCGAACCCAATCTCACGGCCATGTCAGGCGAAAGCGCCAGTTTCCACGCTGGTGGCGAATTTCCGATTCCTGTCGCCGAGGATGTTACGGGAAAAGTTACAATCCAGTTCAAGGAATTCGGTGTGAAACTCAACTTCACACCCGTCGTCCTCGATGACGGTTTGATTAATTTGAAGATCCGCCCGGAAGTGAGTGAAATCGACCAGGCCAACAGCATCCGACTTTCAGAAGGCGGCATTGCAATCCCCGCCCTCTCGGTCCGCAAAGCCGAGACAAGCGTCGAATTGCGGGACGGCCAGAGCTTTGCCATTGCCGGGCTTTTGCAAACGGTAAATTCCAAGACCGTCAGCCAGGTGCCGTGGCTTGGCAACGTGCCGGTGCTCGGAACATTATTCCGTTCCTCGGGATTTCAAAAACGCGAAACCGATCTGGTCATCATCGTCACACCGCGCCTGGTGCGCCCGGTGGGGGTGGACGAGCAGTTGAAGACCCCGCTTGATGACGTTTTGTCATCCAACGAACCGGAACTCTTCCTGCTTGGAAAAACCGAAGTGTCGCGAAAGCAGCTCGACCAGAAATATCATGGCCTCTATGGCCACATCATTGACTTGCCAAAGGTGGATTATGGCCAACCCAGCAAATAGATTGATCCTGATTTCCGTCTGCATTGCGGGTTTTGCGGGCAGCGCCCAGGCCGAGCACAAGGGCAAAATCTGGCTCAACTCACTGAACCAGCCCTATTACGATGAAATGAGCCGCAGTGATTTCATTGCCTTGAACGCCGGCAACGCACCGCGGTCAAATATCACGATCCAGGCACCGACACCGTGGCCGGAATATGTGAACGACACGGATATTCCGATGGACGGGGTCACAGGCGAGCTGGTCATCCAGAAATTCTTCGCCCGGCACGCAAAGCCAGCGGCAAGCGGCGCTCCCGTCATCAATCTCAACATGGGGGCGCCTGCGCCGGGTCCGACGCCGTAGCGAAAGGAAGGGAATCCATGACCTTGTTTCGTGGAACCGCCAGAGCCTGCAAGAAGCTGCTGCGCCAAGTGGCTGGTTTGGCACGGGATGAATCCGGAATTTCGCTGATCTATGTCACGATATCACTGCCCGCCATCATTGGCCTTGGGCTGCTGGCTGTTGACGTGGGCCGACTGACATCCTTGCAGTCATCGCTGCAGCACGGGGCTGACTCGCTGGCATTGGCAGGCGCTGCCGAACTCGATTTGCGGCCTGACGCCCTGACGCGCGCCGACCGTGCCATCGCCAATTTGATCACCACCAACACCTCACTCTTTGCCACCAGTGTCGTCACCATCAACAACAGCGCGGTTGGTACCTGCTACCTCGCCGCACTTCCGGCAAGCGATGTGACACCAATTACCAACGCGGACTGCCTCGACAAGACTTTGGCTGCATCCAATGGCCGGGCCCGTTATGTGCAGGTCGTCGTCACGCCGCTCAATTTCAACACCGTGTTTCCGGCGACATTTCTGGGTGCCGGAAGCAACGCACGCACGTCATCGGCCGAAGCCGTGGCCGGCTTCCAGGCGGCTGTGTGCAACATCGTTCCCATGTTTGTCTGCAATCCATACGAAACCGGAACGGCCACCGAATTCACCGATGCATCACTGCTTCTGAACCACATTGCCGACCCTGCGCAGCGCAAAAGACTGTTCAACATGAAGCAGACGGGCGGCAATACAGCCCAATATGCGCCCGGCAATTTCGGCTGGCTGGTGCCCGATGGCGGAGACGGGAATTCGGGTGCCTCAAACCTGCAGCAGGCCGTCGGCAAGGTGTTCCAGCGCGGATGCTATGTGTCAAATGGCGTGGAACTGCGCACCGGGGCGATCCAGTCCATCCGCTTTGGCTTCA
>JANNFZ010000197.1:0-4627 GCA_031380375.1 Hyphomicrobiales bacterium | reverse complement strand
CGATGGCGACGTGACATTCCTGATCCCTCTTATTTCGGACGCTTGGCGCCGTATTTCGAACGACGCTGGCGGCGCTTCGGCAGGCCTTGCGTGTCGAGAACGCCGCGGATGATGTGGTAGCGAACGCCGGGCAAGTCCTTTACACGGCCGCCGCGGATCATCACCACTGAGTGTTCCTGAAGGTTATGGCCTTCACCCGGAATGTAGCTCACGACTTCAAAGCCATTGGTCAAACGCACCTTGGCCACTTTGCGAAGTGCTGAGTTCGGCTTCTTCGGTGTGGTGGTGTAAACGCGCGTGCAAACGCCACGCTTCTGGGGGCATGACTGCATGGCCGGCACCGTGTTCCGGTACGTCGGCTTGGTGCGGGCCTTGCGCAGCAACTGGTTGATTGTCGGCATGTTGCCAGATCTACCTTCGCAAAAATTTCGTCGAACCGGGTTTTCAAACACGACAAAGAACGCGTGGATGGTTCGGTCCTGAACCTTCCCGCGCCCAAAACCAGAGGCTCAGCAAACCGGCCTGGTTTGGTGAGCGTGACCTTGAATGTCTTCACTTTCCTTCCGTGTCAGCGTTTCGTGGGCGCTAAGCCCCGACGGCCTGCAGTCTCGGAAGTTGGCGGGCTTGTACTGTTTGACCGAGCACTCGTCAACCCCTTTGATAGGGTGCAAAAAGGCCCGAAAACACTGGTTATTTCAGCCTTCGAATAAAATGCACGCCGACAAAGTATGTTGCAGTGCAGAATCAGCAACCCAGATTATGGCGGGCTTTGGCCACAAGGTCACATTCCAGCCCTTCTCCGGCCCCAAGCGCCAGACACCCTCTGTCCGGGCGACATCACCGAGAATCGTTTAAGCGAGGGAGAACGACACGATGACCATGCCGCAACGCCACTGGTGGCACGAACTGAACACCTGGGAACCAGAAGCCGCACTCGCCTTTTATGGCCGAACACTCGGCTGGGAATTTGAACCGACAAGCCTGCCCGATGGCTCCGGCTATTGGATCGCCCGCAAGGACGGAAAACCGGTTGGCGGGGTATTTGAATTGACCGCTCCGGACTATGACGGCATTCCCTCACATTGGATGACATATCTTTCGGTCGCCGATATCAGCCGGGCCGAGGATGAAACAGCCAGATCGGGCGGTGAAGTCATGCGCGCCCCCGTGTCTGTGCCCGGCGTCGGCAAGCTTGCCGTCGTCAGCGACGCAACGGGAGCCATGATCGGGCTCATCGAACCCGACAATACCCATGCGCTCAGCATGATACATTGACGGAAGCCACCATCCCCCAAACAGTTGGGGGATGGTTCAGGCCCCAAAGGCAGGACGATTTTGCCCCTTCGCTGGACTCATCTGCGTCACTAAGGTGAGCCATGTCCTGGGCACCACTGGCATTCGCCATTCCTGTCATTTTCCTCGCCAGCATCGTACGGGGCTATTCCGGATTTGGCTTTTCGCTCTTGTCAATCACCGCACTCTCGCTCGTTTATTCACCAGCCGAGATCGTGCCGTCGATCTTCATGCTGGAACTTGCCGCGAGCCTGCACCTTTTGCCTTCGATCTGGCGCGACATTCACTGGCGATCGCTGTTGCCCTTGATCCTCGGCTGCCTTGTCGCAACGCCCTTTGGCGTGTGGGCTTTGGCCGCCGTCCCTGCCCCACCCATGCAGATTGCCATGAGCTTGTTCGTGTTGGTGGCAGTCGTCTTGATGGCCAAGGGCTTTGCACTCAAATCCATGCCCGGCGCCATCGCCTCGACGGCGGCAGGTGCCGCATCCGGGCTCGCCAACGGGGCCTTCGGCATTGGAGGGCCACCGGTTATCCTGTTTTACTTTGCATCTCCCGCCGGCAATATCGCGGGCCGCGCCTCGCTCATTGCCTTCTTTCTCGCAACCGATGTGATCGGCCTTGCCAACCAAGGGCCACATGGTCTCGTGACCTGGGAGGCTGTCACACGCGCGTTGTTCTTTCTCCCGGTCCTGATTGTCGGTGTTTGGCTTGGTGCGCGCGGCTTCAAAACCGCAAATCCCGAAACTTTCCGCCGCTATGTATTGGTCATTCTCGCGGTGCTGGCCATTCTCGTCGGCGCAAACGCCAGCCTGCAAATTCTGCGTTAGGCGGCGATTTCCAGTTTGCGATTCTCCGGTCCCGCCACGACAAGCCGGTCACGGCCTGCGGATTTGGCTGCATAGAGTGCAAGGTCGGCAGCCTTCATCGTATGGGCAAAACTTGTGCCCAGCATGTCCTCTGCAAGGCCGATGCTGACAGTCAAGGCTACGCGCTTGCCGTTCAGCTCCAACTCCGCGCTGCGCACCGCCTTGTTCAGGGCTTCGGCACGGCGCATTGCCGCAGTCCGGTTGATATTCGGATAATATACTGCGAATTCCTCTCCGCCGAGGCGTCCCGCCAGTCCCACGACAGTCGACTCGGTCTGGATCAACCGTGAGATGACTTTGAGGGCCGCGTCACCACCGTCATGGCCGTGGGTGTCGTTGACGCGCTTGAAATGGTCGGCATCAATCATCAGGAAATAGCCGCCGGCCTTGCGCGACATTTCGGCGGTCGCGAGAAAGAAGGATCGCGACAACAGGCCTGTGAGCGGATCAAATTTCACATGCTGGTCGAGCATGTCCACTGTCGCATTGACCAGCTTGAACATGTAGAGCCCGAAAAATGCAACGGGTGCTGACACCAGCAGCGGCACCAGCGCGCCGGTCACGAAGAACGGCACTTGCACGAAACCCGGTGCCCAAGGCGGCATAAAAAACCAGATCAACGCAAAAGGAGCGGCAACTGCCAACGCCACGACGATCGTCGTGTATACAAAAACATGCCCCCAAGACTGAACGCGCCAAACCATCTCGCAGCTCCTGGCTTGAAACTAGCGATGATGCCCTAAGGTTTCGTCTCGGCTTTGCGTAAAATCATGGTGAAGGGCCTTGGTAAACACCGCTTCAACAATTGGTCCATCAACAAAAAGGCCCGGATTTCTCCGGGCCTTTGCTTAGCATTCAATGGCAGGCTTATTCGGCAGCCGCCGCTGGCAATTGCGTTCTTGCCTGCTCCTCAAGGATGAGTTTGTCGCGCTTGTCCGCCACCTGGCGGAGCCGCGAAAGCATGCCGCCTGTGCCCGCCGGGATGAGCCGGCCGACAATGACGTTTTCCTTGAGACCATCAAGCGTGTCGATCTTGCCCTGCGTTGCCGCATCGGTAAGCACGCGGGTGGTTTCCTGGAACGACGCCGCCGAGATGAAGGACCGTGTTTGCAAGCTGGCCTTGGTGATGCCGAGCAGCACCGGTTGGCCGGAAGCCGGACGCATGCCATCAAGTATCAGCTTGGCATTCTCGCGGTCGAGTTCTTCCTTGTCGATTTGTTCGCCAACCAACAGCGTTGATTCACCGACATCGGTGATTTCAACCTTCTGCAGCATCTGGCGGACAATCACCTCAATGTGCTTGTCGTTGATGCTCACACCTTGCAGGCGATAGACTTCCTGGATTTCATTGACGAGGTAGGACGCAAGTTCCTCCACGCCCTTGATGGCGAGAATGTCATGGGGGGCTGGATTGCCGTCCATGATGTATTCGCCCTTCTCGATGAAGTCGCCTTCCTGGACGGGCAAGTGCTTGCCCTTCGGAATGAGATATTCAACTGGATCACTTCCCTCCTCCGGAGGAACGATCTTGATGCGGCGCTTGTTTTTGTAGTCGCGGCCAAACTCGATGCGGCCCGAAATCTCGGCGATGACAGCGGCGTCCTTGGGACGGCGCGCCTCGAAAAGTTCGGCCACACGCGGCAGGCCGCCCGTGATGTCTCGGGTCTTGGCACTTTCCAGCGGGTTGCGGGCGAGCACATCGCCGGCACCAACTTTTGAGCCCGGGTCAACCGAGAGAATGGCATCAACCGAGAGCAGGTAACGGGCCTCGCCACCTCGCTGCAATTTCTTGACCTCGCCTTTTTCGTCCTTGATGACGATTGCCGGCTTCAGTGAAGAACCACGCTGGTTGGAACGCCAGTCGATGATCACGCGGTTGGTGATGCCGGTGGCTTCGTCCTGCACTTCCTTGACCGATACGCCGTCGACCACGTCTTCGAAGGCCACGATGCCATCGACTTCCGTGAGGGCGGGACGCGTATAGGCATCCCACTCGGCAATGCGAAGGCCGCGCTTTACCGTGTCACCTTGGTCGACAAACAACCGGGCGCCGTAGCCGACCTTGTGGGTGGCCCGCTCGTTGCCCTTGGCGTCCTTGATGATGATGGCGACGTTGCGCCCCATGACCACGAGCCTGCCGTTGGTATCCTTGGCGAGCGTGCGGTTCTTGATCTCCACAGTGCCGTCAACGTTGGCTTCGACATAGGAATCGTCGAGCACCTGTGCGGCACCACCAATGTGGAAGGTGCGCATGGTGAGCTGCGTGCCGGGTTCGCCGATCGACTGCGCGGCAATGACGCCCACAGCTTCGCCCATGTTGACGGGTGTTCCGCGTGCGAGATCGCGGCCATAGCATTTGCCGCAAACGCCGAACTTGGTTTCGCACGTCAGCACCGAGCGGATGCGCACTTCCGGAATGCCGGCCTTCTCGATCACTTCCACATGCGGTTCAAGGATTTCCTCGCCCG
>JANNFZ010000177.1:0-4921 GCA_031380375.1 Hyphomicrobiales bacterium | reverse complement strand
ACTGCATCAAGCAGGAAGCTGATCTTGCCGGACAGGAAACTCGCATGGTCGGCGAGCGACTGGATATCGCGCTGGACGATTTTGACCCGGGCACGGTTTTCGCGCATTTCGCGAGTCTGTTTCAGCTGGTCCAGCAACACCGTCATGAAGGCCGCCGTGCGCCCGATTGACACAAGGCTTTCCCGCATTTTCGAATTGAAGTCGCCCTCTTCGCCGACCTTGCCCAGAAGTTCTTCAAGATTCTTGGGACGGCGGCGGCGCTTGTCCTGGCGCGAACGGCGCTTCTGCACAAAGGACGTGGCGAAGACCTTCTTCGAGGTTTCATCGACGATGGCCCCCACCCGCTCCAGGTGGTCGGCGGCCCGGTCAACCACGGCTTCAATGAGGCTGATTAAAATACCCCAGCCTGTCATGGCGGTGGATTGGGGTTTCATCGCCTGGCGGATGTAAACCGGGAAAGCCTGCGGGTGATGATAGCGAATAGTGATAAGCTGGTTGCCCTTGATGATGAATGTGACCGGGCTTGATTCAGGACTGTCATCTTCGCCACGGCGAATGAGGTTGGCCGTCATGAAGGCGGCACCATCTTCCTGGTAGAGACGGCTTGAGGCCTCGATCTCGGCCAACTCGCCGCGCGTTGGAATATCGATGCCCAATGCGTCCTCGACGGCCTTTTCCTCTTCCGAGGTAGGCTCCACCAGATCAATCCACACAGCCTGCGCAATCGAGACGATTTTCGCAGGATCAGCGAACTCGACGAGACAATCTTTTTCGGTGCCATAGGTCTGGAGCATGGTCCTGATTAGGCCCGTGTTTTGACAAAAGGCAAGCCTGTTTCCGCCTTTTGGTTTGAGGTGGAAGCAAGCTGTGTTAGCGGGACCACATGACAAACCCTGTACATGTGATTGGCGGCGGAATGGCAGGCTCCGAGGCCGCCTGGCAATTGGCTGAAAAGGGCGTTCCCGTCGTCCTCCATGAGATGCGGCCCAAGGTCACAACCGATGCCCACAAGACCGACGGCCTGGCCGAACTCGTATGTTCAAATTCCTTCCGCAGCGATGATAAGGACAACAATGCCGTTGGCTTGCTCCACGAAGAGATGCGCATGGCGGGTTCCATCATCATGGCCGTGGCACAACGCCACCAGGTACCGGCGGGTGGTGCGCTCGCCGTGGACCGGGATGGATTTTCAGCGGAAGTCACAAGGATGCTGTCGGCCCATCCGCTCATAACCATTGAACGCAACGAAGTGGCGGGACTGCCGCCAACGGATTGGGACAAGGTGATTGTGGCAACGGGTCCACTTACCTCGCCTGCCCTCGCAGAGGCCGTGCGTGGTTTGACCGGGGAAGAGGACTTGGCGTTTTTCGATGCCATCGCCCCCATCGTCCACAAGGAATCGATCAACTTCGACGTCGCCTGGTTCCAGTCGCGTTACGACAAGGTTGGCCCCGGCGGCACCGGCAAGGACTACATCAATTGCCCCATGACGAAGGTGCAGTATGAGGGTTTCATCGCCGCCCTCAATGCCGGTGACAAGGGTGACTTCAAGGAATGGGAAAAAACCACACCCTATTTCGATGGTTGCCTGCCTATCGAGGTGATGGCGGAGCGTGGCCCTGAAACCCTGCGCCACGGGCCCATGAAGCCCATGGGATTGACCAATGCCCACGATCCGACGGTCAAAGCCTATGCCGTCGTGCAATTGCGCCAGGACAATGCGCTTGGCACGCTCTACAACATGGTCGGATTTCAAACGAAGTTGAAATATGCCGAGCAAGTCCGGGTGTTCCGCACCATTCCAGGGCTCGAGAATGCCGAGTTTGCGCGGCTGGGTGGTCTGCACCGCAATACATTCCTGAACTCTCCCAAAGTCCTCGATAACCGGATGCGCCTGAAAGCCGAGCCCCGGCTGCGTTTTGCCGGGCAGATCACCGGTGTTGAAGGCTATGTCGAAAGCGCTGCCATGGGCTTGCTGGCGGGCCGCATGGCCGCCGCAGAGCACCTGAGCAAGGACTTTAGCCCACCACCTCCGACCACTGCCCATGGCGCTTTGCTCAACCACATCACGGGTGGGCACCTCGTGACCACCGACGGCAAGAAGAATTCCTTCCAGCCCATGAATGTCAATTTCGGCCTGTTTCCGCCGCCTGAAAATTATCTCACAAAGGGCATGAAATTCGCCGACAAATCAGTGGCGCGCAAACGCGCCTACACGGCTCGCGCGCTGCGTGATTTTGCAGGCTGGCTCCAGCAAACCATGACAATCTAGGACAATAACTCTACAATAGGCCTTTAAATCAATTCTGGAGGCCGTGGAGCGCATTTCCTGGCGTGGGTGGTATGGTGGTAGCGGAAGCCCGGTGAATCGCGCCAGCGGGGCTGCTACCCGGGTTAGAATTGATTTCAATCTATGGATGTATTATCCTATTTGGATTCTGCTCTTGCTGTGACCGTCTCTGGATGCGGGTAACTCATTGAATTCCTCAGCTACAGCAACAGACTGCCAAACGAATCCACCTCTCCTCCATGGGCGGGTTTAACCCGCCCACCCAGCGCCTCAGAAAGACTGGTTCGGCGGGTCAAGCCCGCCGATGGAGGATGAAGTGAATTTGACTCCGCTGACCGTCTTTTGCCCTTAAGCCGCCCGGACTTTCCTGAGATCTTCGCGCAAGCTCCGCAACAACGGCACCAAGGGACTTTGGCTGCCCGGCATCGACAGGGATTGCTGCTCCTGGGCAAACACTTCGGCCGCCGTCAACTTGCGCAACAACTCGTCATAGGATTGCGCAATGTGGTTGGTGTCTGGCTGTGGTTCACGTTCCTCAGGCATGTTTGGTGCTGCAGGTGTCCTGCTCACGAAAACATCATCGCCGGAAGACTGTGCCTTGAATTCAAAGCGCAGCGGATCCCTGGGTGCTGGTGCCATTTTGGCGGTGTCAGCCGCCTGTTGCAATGACAGGTCATAATGTTCCGTGAGATCGGCCACAGCACTTTTGCTTTCATCAACGAAGCCTTCCATGGCCACCAGGGCCTGGATCAGGAATTCCTGGCTGACCTTGAATACCCCCTGCGCCTGGTCATAACATTGCCCGATCATGGCCAAGACCCCAGAAGCCCGCGCCAGTGCCGCCGACAGACGATCAACCGGATGGTCGTCGCCAATGGTTTTCGATACATGTGCTATCATCGTCACCCCGTGCCGGAAGTCGCCCTTCCCGCCCCCTGGCATGTACAACCGCCCACAGCAGTTGCTGCCTTCTGGTTGCAACAGGTAGCCCATCGCATTGATTCTGAAAATGGTGCATTTGTCAGCGAACTGACGATTGCAAAAAGGGGAATTGACATGAGGGTTCTGGTGCTCGGGGCGGGCGGCATGTTGGGTGTCAAGCTGATCAATGCGCTGGCAGCGCGCGGCCACATCAATGACGAGGAAATAACCTCGCTGACCCGGCATGACGTTGTATTGGCCCCGTCACCGCCCAAATCCGGCTTTGCCATTGATACACATATTGGCGACCTGTCCGGTCCAGGCGAAGCCGAGAAACTGGTGGCAGCGCGGCCCGACTTAATTTTCCACCTCGCAGCCATCGTTTCGGGCGAGGCCGAGGCCGATTTCGACAAGGGCTATCGCATCAATCTCGACGGCACGCGTTTCCTGCTGGAGGCAATCCGCCTGGCGGGCGAGGGTTATTGCCCCAAGCTCATCTTCACCTCATCGATTGCGGTTTTCGGTGCCCCCTTCCCCGCCGCCATTGGCGATGAATATTTTACGACACCCCTGACGAGCTACGGCACGCAGAAAGCCATCTGCGAATTGCTGATCAGTGACTATTCGAGGCGCGGCTTTCTCGATGGCCAAGCGCTCCGCATGCCCACAGTCTGCGTGCGGCCGGGCAAACCCAACAAGGCAGCATCGGGTTTCTTCTCCAACATCATCCGCGAACCCTTGGCCGGAGCCGATGCCGTGTTGCCGGTCGGGGAGGACGTGCGGCACTGGCATGCCTCGCCCCGGGCCGCCATTTCATTTCTGCTGAAAGCCGCCGACATGGGCGGTTCTGCATTGGGCAACCGCCGCGCCCTCACCCTGCCCGGCCTTTCCTGTACGGTGGGCGAGCAATTGGCTGCGCTCCGGCGGGCTGCCGGTGATGCGGTGGCGAAGCGCGTCCATGCCGTGCCTGATGAAACGATCCGCCGCATCGTGGCGGGTTGGCCGCAGAACTTTGATCCAAAGCGCGCGCTTGCCTTGGGCTTCAGGGCCGAAGCCAGTTTTGACGAGATCATCCGCGTCCATATCGACGACGAACTGGGCGGCAAGCTCGCCTAAACCAGCCATGCGTGTCCCGAAGGCCAACCCGTCACAGGTGTGGATGGCCCGGGAATCACAACTGCCCTAGGTCAGGCAAATGTCTGCCCCCCTCGAAAAACGAACCATCGGCATTGTCTGGATGCTGGCGACCATGCTGTGCTTCATCACCCTCGATGCCACCATGAAATATGCCATGGGCAGTTATTCCCTCGTGCAGGTCACCTGGGGCAGGTTCTTCTTTGCAACACTGTTTGCCATCCTCATCTGCCTGCCGAAGTTTGGGTCATACATGCAGAGCAGCAATTTTGGACTGCAGATTGTGCGCTCGCTTTTGCTCATGACCACGACTGGCCTGTTCAATGCAGGCGTTGTCAAGTTGCCCTTGGCGACGGCCACGACCATCATGTTCCTCAGCCCCATTCTCGCGACGGTTTTGGCCATTGCACTGCTCGGCGAAACCGTGGGCCTGCGTCGCTGGTTTGGCATCGCCATGGGCTTTATGGGGGCCGTGATCGTCGTCCAGCCTTGGCACAGCTTGGGCGAATCGTTTTCCACGGGTGCCTTGTTCCTGGTTGCCGCGGCTTTCACCACGTTGATCGGCGACAATGGACT
>JANNFZ010000130.1:0-3304 GCA_031380375.1 Hyphomicrobiales bacterium | reverse complement strand
GAAAAAGGCAGGAATGCTCGTTGGCCACAATCCGCGTCACAAGCACGACTACCCGCACTCCTGGCGTTCAAAAAAACCAATCATTTTCTTGAACACCCCGCAATGGTTCATCTCCATGGGCGATGGCCAGAAAAACGGCTTGCGCGAAAAAGCGCTCGCCTCCATCGAAGCGACGCAGTTTTTTCCAGCCACAGGACAGAACCGCCTGCGCGGCATGATCAAGGACAGGCCCGATTGGGTGATCTCCCGACAACGCGCCTGGGGTGTGCCCATCACTGTTTTCGTGGAAAAAGCTACGGGCAAAATTCTCAATGATAACAAAGTGAACCAGCGCATTTATGATTCATTTTGTCAGGAAGGTGCTGATGCCTGGTTCGCCGACGGTGCTGCACAACGCTACCTTGGCGACAAGGCCGATCAATACGAGCAGGTCCGTGACAGTCTCGATGTCTGGTTCGATTCCGGCTGCACCCATGCCTTCACCTTGGAGAACCGACCGGACCTCAAATGGCCTGCCGATATTTATGTCGAAGGTTCCGACCAGCATCGCGGCTGGTTCCATTCCTCGCTCCTTGAAAGCTGCGGCACCCGGGGCCGCGCCCCCTATGACCAGGTGCTGACCCACGGCTTCATTATGGGTGAGGACGGGCGTAAAATGTCAAAGTCACTGGGCAATGTCACGGCACCGCAAGACGTGATCAAAAATTCCGGCGCGGATATCCTTCGCCTCTGGGTCGCGTCCTCGGATTATTCCGACGACATGCGCATCGGCCCTGAAATCATCAAATCCAACGTCGAATCCTATCGCAAGCTTCGCAACACCTTCCGCTACATGCTCGGTGCCCTCGATGGCTTGAAGGACTGGGAACAGGTCTATGCACCCGATATGCCGGAACTTGAACGCTATATCCTGCACAAGCTCTGGGAACTCGATCAGACGATCCGTGCTGCGTATAAAGTCTATGACTACAAGCGCATTTCGGCGGCCCTCACGCAATTCATGAACAGCGATCTTTCGGCATTCTATTTTGATATCCGCAAAGATGCGCTCTATTGCGATCCATGGTCGAGCCTGAAGCGCAAATCCTGCCGCTCGGTCATCGACCAGTTGTTCCATTGCCTGACCACATGGTGGGCGCCCATCCTCGTCTTCACCATGGAGGAAGTGTGGTTGCAGCGCTTCGGCGGCGAGGGATCATCGGTGCATCTTATGCCTTTTGCCATGGCACCCGCCGAATGGCGCGATGACGCGTTGGCCGCGAAGTGGGAGAAAATCCGCGACGTGCGCATGATCGTCACTGGCGCACTTGAAATCGAGCGCGCAAAAAAGACCATCGGATCATCGCTCGAAGCAGCTCCAAAAGTGCACGTTGGACGAGGGTCGGAAGAAGCCAAAGCCTTGCACGGCTGCGACTTCGCCGAAATCTGCATCACCTCCGGCATTGAAGTGATCGAAGGCGATGACAGCAACGTTGCTGTGATGTTCGCCAAGGCCGAAGGCACAAAATGCGCGCGCTCGTGGAAAATCTCCAAGGACATAGGTGCCGACAAGGATTTTCCCGACGTGACACCACGCGATGCCGAAGCGGTACGCGAATGGCAGACGCGTTTCGGAAAGACAGTGTGAGCAGTTCCGGTTCTTTCATCCCTCCCCTTCAGGGGAGGGCGCCGTCGGGACGACGGGGGTGGGGGACTTTCGCCGCGCACCCCACCCGGCGCGAAAAACGCGCGCCACCCTCCCCGTGCCGGGGAGGGATAAGAGCCAATGGAGAAGCCTCGAGATGAAAGCCCGGCTGATCGGCCCGCTCACCAGCCTCGGGGCCTTGCTGGGATTGCTGGTGCTGGCCATGGACCAACTGACCAAATTCTGGGTGCTCAACATCGTCAATCTCGACGGGCGCGAGCCCATCGCGATTACGCCCTTTCTTGATCTTGCCATGGCCTGGAACCGTGGTGTGTCCTACGGTTTGCTCACCACCCACGCCCAGCAGGTGCTCATCATCATGAGCCTGATGATCAGCGCCGTGCTCTGGCTCTGGCTTGCAAAGGCCACGGCCCCCGTGGCTGCGGCGGGGCTTGGCCTCATCATCGGCGGAGCCTTGGGCAATGCCTTGGACCGGGTTCTGCACGGCGCGGTTGCGGATTTTGTTCACCTCCACTGGGGTGCCGTCAGTTGGTACATCTTCAATGTCGCCGATATCGCCATCGTTGCCGGGGTCGCCCTGATGCTCTATGATGGCTTCCTTGACAGGCGGGAAGCCCGCTGAAGCCACGGTTTTGCCGGATTCAGCGGTGATGGTGATTGCATGCGTAAGGTTATGACAGTTCTTTTGGTGTTGGCTCCGGCGGTTTTGCTGGCCGGGTGCTCAACTGGCTTGCTCGGCGGCAAGTCCGGTGTCCAGCAAGCCAACAATGTTCCCACAGGCAATTCACTTACCATGCCGCCTGATCTGCAATTGCGCCCGCCCGGCCAAACCACGCAGGCCTACCAGCCAAATCCTGCACCGCTGGCATCAACTGACAGCGATATCTATGGTGGCGGGGCTGCTTCACCTGCAGCGCCCCAGGGCGATATTTTCGCACAATACGGCATTTCAAAAACCAAGCCTGACGGCTCACCCAAGAAAGAATGGGAATTGCGGGCTGAACTCAAGGCCGCCATCACCAAGAAGAAGCGGCAGACCAATCCGGGCTATGGCACGGTGTTCAATGTCGGTGGATTGTTCCAGGACAATTAGCGCGCCGCTGTTGTGACGGGTGTTCGTCGCAGCTAGTCTTTCACCATGCGAATCCGCCGCCTTTCTGAAGGCACCATCAACCGCATTGCCGCCGGTGAAGTTGTCGAGCGCCCCGCCAGTGCCGTGAAGGAACTGGTCGAAAACGCCATCGACGCAGGTGCCAGCCAGATTGATGTGGTGTTTCGGGGCGGCGGAAAAAACCTGATCCGTGTCAGTGACGATGGCCACGGCATGACCGCCGATGATTTGGCGCTTGCCGTTGAACGCCATGCCACATCCAAGCTGGCGGATGATGACTTGACACACATCAGCACCATGGGTTTCCGCGGTGAAGCCCTGCCATCGATCGGCAGTGTTGCACGCCTGACACTCACGTCGCGCAACAAGGGCAGCGATGCGGCCCATGCCATTGCCGTTGAAGGGGGGCGGCAATCAGAAGTAAGACCCGCCAGTCTCAAGTCCGGCACCGAAGCCGAAATCCGCGATCTCTTCTACGCAACTCCGGCAAGGCTGAAATTTCTCAAGACCGACCGCAGCGAAACCGCTGAAGCCCTCGATGTCATCCG
>JANNFZ010000095.1:0-4237 GCA_031380375.1 Hyphomicrobiales bacterium | reverse complement strand
AGGGCGATGATATTGCCAAGGCTGAGGCCGAGCGGGCCACACTGTTCCGGCGCATGGGCGCATTCCTCGAAACCTACGATCTACTGCTCACCCCGGCCACGATTGTGCCTCCGTTTCCGGTGGAGGAACGTTATGTAACGCAATGTAATGGTGTCACATTTTCAAGTTACATCGACTGGGTTTTGATCTCTGGTGCCGCAACACTCTGCGCTTGTCCGGCAATCTCCATTCCCTGCGGGTTTACAAAAACCAGGCTGCCTGTTGGCTTGCAGATCATTGCACCCAACCGCGGCGAAAAACGGCTGCTCGCCGGGGCGGCCTTTATTGAGCAGGTGTTGGGACTTGGAGCGATCACGCCCATTGAGCCAAACATCACGCATCTTTGAGAACAGGTTGCGCGGGAAATTGATTCCGCATATTGAGGCCCAAACAACAACTGGGGTAGGAAATGTCACACGCAACACTCGCCAACCGCATCTGGCCGGAGGCTTCCGCCCCAAGTTCGCTGCGTTATGCCGTACTCGCCATTGCGGGCAGCCTTTTGGTTGCCGCCGCCGCGCAAATCTCCGTGCCCATGTGGCCGGTGCCCATGACCTTGCAAACGCTCGCGGTTCTCGGATTGGGTGCAGCCTATGGTGCGCGCCTTGGTGCCGCAAGCCTGGCGCTCTATGCCTTGGAAGGCCTTATTGGCCTGCCGTTCTTTGCCGGTGGCAAATCCGGAATCTTTGACGACAAGCTCGACTACCTCCTGCCGGCTAGTTCGATGGGTTATGTCGTGGGCTTCATCCTTGCCGCCTGGCTTGTGGGCCGGTTGGTGGAATCGGGCTGGGCCAACAGCTTCGTCAAGGCCGTGCTGGCGACGGTCGCAGGTGCCATTGTGCTTTATGTGCCGGGCCTCATCTGGCTCGCCATCTGGGCGTCCAAAACCATGGGTCTGGATGCATCAACTGCAATTTCCAGCGCACTCGCCTGGGGGCTTTTTCCTTTCCTGGTTGGCGACGCCATCAAAGCGGTCATTGCGGCCTTTGCGGCACCTGCTTCGTGGAAACTGCTCGGCAAGGGCTAATACTGTACGCGCAAACTTTCCAATCCGTGGAAATGATAGGCATCGCGGTAGCGGGGCTGCTCCGCGAGCCTTAACTTTGGCAGGCGCTGGAACAACACTTGCAACCCCACTTCCATTTCCAGCCTGGCCAGTGGTGCGCCGACACAAAAGTGAATGCCGGCGCCAAAACTGACATGGGCGTTGGCGCTGCGGGCGGGATCGAAAACATCAGCCGAAGCAAAGCGTCGGGGATCACGATTGGCGGCCCCCAGCATGAGCCCCACCACTTCGCCCTTTTTCAGTTTCAGGCCGCTATGGTCGATGTCCTCGAGGGCATAGCGCGTGAACATGTGAAGGGGCGCGTCAAAGCGCAGTGCTTCTTCGACATGGCCGGAACCGAATGGTCCACCCATGCCGCGCTCCAGCAGCGCCTTGATGCCATTGCCGAGCGCATGCACTGTGGCTTCGTGGCCGGCATTGAGCATCAGGATGGCGGTCGTCACCAACTCGTCTTCCGAAAGCTTGCCGCCTTCGCTTTCCGCCCGGATCAGTTCCGACAAAAGATCATCACTCAGTGACGCGCGCCGGCCCCGGATGAGGCCGCGCATATAATCGGAAAAACCCGTGACGGCGGCGACCGCTTTGTCCTCAATGGCCCGGTCACGCCTGGCCATATACATGGCCACATGGTCATGGGACCAAGAGAGAAACTGGTCGGCCATGACAACAGGAGCACCGAGCAATTCGCAAATGATGGTGATGGGAATGGGTGTGGCATAGGCGGGCAACAGGTCAACTTCGCCTGACGCTTCAAATTTGTCGATCAACACATTGCAAAGATTGACCAATCTTGACCGCAACCGCTCCACTTGGCGGGACAGGAAAGCCCGGTTCACGAGCCCGCGCAGCCTGGTGTGCACCGGTGGTTCGAGTTCCAGAAGCGAATGGGTCTCATGCTCGGCAAAGGCTTTGATGTGCTCCGGCACGTCAGGCCAGCCCAATTCGGCGCGGCTCGCCACATGCAGGATCTGGCGGCCAAAGCGGCGGTCGCGCAACAGCCCGTTGACATCGTCATGATTGACGAAACACCAGTGGCCATATTGCTCCCATTTGAAAACGGGTGACGCCTTGCGAATGGCCTCATAGGCTGGATAGGGGTCTTGCACGAACTGCGGCTCACGCGGGTCAAGGTCGACGGAACGGGTGTTGGTGTTGATGTGCATTTGCTTTAGTCACTGCCGCTGAAGCGACCCACAATCTTCACCCTCCCCCTTGTGGGGAGGGTCGGGGGTGGGGGTCTGGTGGTCCATACAGGTCTTGTTGAGCTTACATTCTGACGATCTGGTGCGACCCCCACCCTAGCCCTCCCCACAAGGGGGAGGGAAGGTTCAACTGAAAGCGCCAAACAGTTTCATGCAAAAGACACGACCGAACGAATTCATAGCCCTTGTCGCACTTCTGACAGCGATGATCGCCATGTCCATCGACGCCATGCTGCCCGCCATCGGCAGGATGGCCAGCGAGCTTGGGGCCAGCAATCCCAATGACCGGCAACTGATTATCCTCGGCTTCTTCGGCGGCATGATGGTGGGGACACTGATTTTCGGTCCACTGTCGGATTCGGTTGGACGCAAGCCGACGATATATGCAGGGCTCCTGTTCTTCGTGGCGGGTGCACTGGTCTGCATGTTTGCCACAAGTTTCCCCATGTTGATTTTTGGCCGCGCCCTGCAGGGCTTTGGCGCTGCGAGCCCGCGCGTCGTTTCCATAGCCATGGTCCGTGACGGTGCGCGCGGTGCTGCCATGGCGCGCATCATGTCCTTCGTCATGTCGGTTTTCATGCTGGTGCCGATCCTCGCACCGAGCATCGGCCAGCTTGTGCTCTATGTGGCGACCTGGCGCTGGATATTCGGGGGCTTTATCGTGGCTGCGGTCTTGGCCGCGGCATGGCTGGCGCTGCGCCAGGAGGAAACCCTGAAACCCGAGGAGCGGTTGCCTTTCTCAATAGGAAAGCTGACTGCGAGCGCCGTTGAGGTCATTGGTAACCCTGTTTCGCTGGGCAACACGCTTGCCGTTGGTTGCATCTTCGGGGCCTTCACGGCCTATCTCGGCACGGCGCAACAGATTTTTGCCGAACAATACCAGCAGGGCGACTATTTCGCCCTGTGGTTCGGTGGTCTCGCCATCGCCATTGCCTGTGCCATGATCTTCAATGGCAAAATGGTCATGCGACTGGGCATGCGCAAGATCAGCAAATGGGCGCAGCGCGGCTTCCTCGCCACCTGGGCGGCCATGGTGGTGGCCACACTTTTGAGCCACGGCCACCCGCCGCTTCCCGTTGTCGGCTTTCTTTTCTTCCTGTCGTTTTTCTGCAGCGGCATGTTGTTCGGCAATTACAACGCCATGGCCATGGAACCAATGGGCCACATCGCCGGCATGGCTTCAGCGGTCACGGGATTTCTGTCGTCGCTGATTGCCGTGATCCTCGGCGGCCTTGCGGGACGTCTCTATGACGGCACCATGTATCCGATCTCTTTCAGCTTCCTGATTTTTGGCCTGGTGGCCTGGATTTGGGCGGAATGGGCGGCGAGGGCAACAAAAGCGGCGGCTCAAAAAACTGTCCCTTGATTGGCTGCCACCCCCTTCGATATGGAGGGGCATGGCCAAGGGTTACTCGGTTTTTTCTCTTTTAAAGCACGCCCTGCGGCCGGACATGCCTTGGCCGCAGGCCTGGGAAAAACCCGAGCCCAAGCCCTCCTATGACGTCATCATCATCGGCGGCGGCGGTCACGGGTTGGCCACAGCCTATTACCTTGCGAAGAACCATGGGCTAACCAATGTGGCGGTGCTCGAGCGGGGCGACATCGGCTCCGGCAATGTCGGCCGCAATACCACGATCATCCGCTCCAACTATATGATCGACGGCAACACGCAGTTTTTCGAGTTTTCCCTGAAACTGTGGGAAGGCCTGTCCCATGAACTGAACTACAACACCATGGTGTCACAACGTGGCCAGGTGGTGGTGGCCGTCAATCCTGTGCAGTTGGACGCGTTTGCGCGGCGCGGCAACATCATGCGGCTCAACGGTATTGACGCTGAACTGCTTGATCGTGGCGAAGTGCAAAAGCTTCTGCCCTATCTCGACTATTCGAAGGAGGCGCGCTTTCCAATTTGGGGTGCCATCCACCAGCC
>JANNFZ010000183.1:0-23668 GCA_031380375.1 Hyphomicrobiales bacterium | reverse complement strand
CGAGGCAACGATCTTTGTGCCCGATGACTATCTGGGTTCCGTCCTCAAGCTCTGCGAGGACCGCCGCGGCCGCCAGAAGCAGCTGACCTATGCCGGTTCCCGCGCCATGGTGGTCTATGACCTGCCGCTCAATGAAGTGGTGTTCGATTTCTATGACCGGTTGAAATCCGTGAGCCGGGGTTACGCGAGCTTCGATTACAAGATGACGGACTATCTCGAAGCCGATCTCGTCAAACTCACCATCTTGGTCAACGAGGAACCGGTCGATGCGCTTTCGATGATCGTGCACCGCACGCGTTCAGAGCAACGCGGCCGTGTGATGTGCGAAAAGCTGAAAGATTTGATCCCGCGCCACATGTTCAAGATTCCGATCCAGGCTTCGATTGGCGGCAAGGTGGTGGCCCGCGAGACGCTCTCCGCAATGCGGAAGGACGTGACGGCCAAGTGCTACGGCGGCGACATCACCCGAAAGCGCAAGCTCCTGGACAAGCAGAAAGAGGGCAAGAAGAAGATGCGCCAGTTCGGCAAGGTCGACATTCCCCAGGAAGCCTTCATCGCCGCTCTCAAGATGGATGAGAACTAGCGCGTGGTGTGTGCGATGCAGAGGTGCGACTTTTCCGTGGCACTGAGAATGGCCTGGTCCTTCATGCAAGTATCACCCGCACCTGAGCCACCTTCACGGAAAAAGCGGCAATCGGGGCACGTTCCAAAAAGCGGCTGCTTCTGGCGCACCACTTCCTTGGCCAGAATTTCACCCAACCCCCGCGCCATGCGCCGCTGGGTCTTGTTGCCTAGATCATCAAGGTCCTTGGCAAGTGCCAGCAGCGGGTCGTTTTTGAGAAGCGCGCGGGCCCGTTCGGTGAGCGCCAGCGCCACCGAACGCACATCGCCAGCGCGTTGGAACTTCGATAGCAGGCCCTTCTTTTCCAGGCGCCCAACCGTCTGTGAAATCGTGCCCTTGGTGGCCCCGAGATAACGGGCGAGCGCCCCCGGCGAATTGGAGAGACGATTGGCGCGGGCAAGATAACGCAGCGTCTCCCACTGCACGGGAATCAATCCTTCGCCACGGGAGGCCTGGCGGATCAACCGCGCCAGACGTTCGAGCCGCGCCAGCGTTTCTGCAGGCAGCGGCCCGTCATCTTCGTCCCGGTCCTTTTTCGCCATGTCCTTCTTGGCCATATCAGGCGGCGATGCCCGTGCCGATGGCGCAAGTCACACCTGTGCCGCCAAGCCCGCAATAACCGTGCGGGTTCTTGGCGAGATATTGCTGGTGATGGCTTTCCGCAAAATAGAAAGGCCCGGCAGGAGCCAGCTCCGTGGTGATGGTGCCATAGCCCGCCTTGCCGAGCTCCTTCTGGTAGTCTGCCAATGATGCGCGAATGACGGCTTCCTGGGCGGGGTCGGTCCAATAAATGGCCGAGCGGTATTGTGATCCCATGTCATTGCCCTGGCGCATGCCCTGCGTCGGGTCATGGGCTTCCCAGAAGGTTTTCAGAAGCTGTTCCAGCGTCACGCGCTTGGGATCAAACACCACAAACACGGATTCGGTGTGGCCCGTCTGGCCGCTGCACACTTCTTCGTAAGTGGGGTTTGGCGTGAAGCCGCCGCAATTGCCAACTGCGGTCACATGGACGCCGGGCACAGTCCAGAATTTCCGTTCCGCCCCCCAGTAGCAGCCGAATGCGAATATGATCGATTGGCTGCCCTCAGGATAAGGGCCTTTCAAGGCTGCTTTATTGACAAAATGCCGTTCGGAAGTGGCGATGGCGGAAGAACGTCCTGGCAGGGCGTCGGCCTTGGCCACGAGGTTTGCGGATTTCCGGGAGAAGAACATGCGGTGCTCCTTTGTTGCAAACTATCATATAGGGAGCGCCCGGCAAATTATTCCCTCACAAGTGCTTGAACGCCCGTGACTTGTGGCTATAACGCCCGCCACCGGAAGGGTGGCCGAGTGGTTGAAGGCGCACGCTTGGAAAGCGTGTTTACGTGAAAGCGTAACAAGGGTTCGAATCCCTTTCCTTCCGCCATCGGGCATCAGCCAAGGTTGCGGGCCCAGATGGCTGGCGGGTCTTCCGAAAACGCCGATTTTACCGATTGTTATACATTCCGACAGATAGTGCCGCTTTGCGTGTGTGCGTGAGTGGTGTGCGGTGGACCGGATCTGGCAAAGACTTGAGAGTGCTGCGAAGCTGTTCCTCGTCTTCGTCATGGGTGGTGCCCTTTCCTATGCCGGGGCCTTCCCGTTCAAACCCTATCTACACAACGCCTTTCAGGGCACAGCCGCCGTCACCACGCAGGTTCTGACCGCCTTCAATATCTGCGGCAGCGACATCTGGTATGATCCAAAGCCCGTGGGCCGCGCCGGCCTTGCGACTGGTGTCACCGTTTCAAAACCCGGCCATGATGAGCAAGGTTTGGTGCTGGCCACCATTGGCCAGACCGCCAAGCTTCTGAACCGCAAGGGCGATATCGTCCACGAATGGCAGCGTCCCTATGGCGACTTGCCGGTTGCCAATGGTCCGGTAGGCTCCATCATTCCCGAAAACCTGCTCTATTGGCAGCGCGCTGTGGTGCTGCCGGATGGCGATCTCATCGTCATGATCAATTCCAATTGCCTGTCGCCCGATGGCCTTGCCATCGCCCGCCTCGACAAAGACAGCACCGTCAAATGGGTGCGTCATGGCCACTACAATCATGATTTTGATCTAGGTCCCGATGGCAATATCTATGTGCTCTGGCAGCAACCGGTGGCCTCCGTGCCCACACGCTATGCCGCGAGCCTTGACACGCCGCTGCTGGATGAAGGCATTGAGATCATCAGCCCTGATGGCAAGAGCTTGAAGCGCACGTCGATTCTCGAAGCCTTCGCCAAGTCCACCTATTCCAGCATCATTGAGTCAGCCGTGACCATGGGCGACGCAAAGCCCGGCGACCGCATGCACAACAACAATGTTGATGTCGTGTCGCCAGCCCAGGTTGCCCGTCTGCCGGGTGCAAAAGCGGGTGATGTTTTGATTTCCCTCCGCGATGTCGGCGCCCTTGCCACCTTTGATGTGGCGGCGGAAAAAATCACCTGGGCCATGCGTGGGCCTTGGCTCATGCAACATGATCCCGACATTCTGCCCAATGGCAATGTCCTGCTCTTTGACAACCACGGCGACTGGGCCAAGGACGGCGGCTCGCGCATTCTCGAAGTCGATCCCGCGACAGGCGCGCAAGTTTGGCAATATCCGGCCAAGGACAGGCCGGCATCGGAAGGCGAACTCTGGTCAGCCATTCGCGGTGAACAGATGCTGCTCGCCAACGGCAATATCCTGGTCAACGAGACGCAAGGCAGCCGCATGCTGGAAGTGACCCGCACCCACGAGATTGTCTGGGAGTATCGCTGCCCCTTCACGCTCGCAGCCAGCCCCGACATGCGCTGCAATATCATGTCCACCCGGCCCTATGCCGTGAATGAACTTCCTTTTCTGAAAAGCCTGCCAACCAAAAGTGCCGAAGCCATTCCACGCACAAATTTTTCCACCCTCGACTGACGGAGAATTGCAATGACACGCCATACATTCGCACGCGCCACAGCATCGCTGTTCTTGCTCGCTGGCCTGGCCAGCACGGCCGAAGCCTATGTCGGCCCAGGTGCCGGCATCAGCCTCATCGGCTCGGTTGTCGGCCTTCTCGCCGCCATCGGCACGGCCATCGGTATCATGGTCATGGCGCCACTCCGGGCGGCCCGCCGCAGGGCCAAGGCCAAGGCCGCAAGTCCGCCGCAGAACATGTAAACTCGAAATGTCGGGGATGGGACTTTTTGATCTGGCGGCACCACTGACGCAACGGATTGACGTGGCGATGACTGCCGTGGCACCCGCACCCTTGCGCGTCGCCCTTTGGGCCTTGATTGCTTCCATCCTCTCCATGGCCGCCTACCGCTATTCCTCGAACCAGAAGGAATTGTCGGCCCTCAAGGCCCGCATCGCCAGCACCAGGGCGGCGATCAGGGAAGCCCCGCCTGACGAATATGAAAAGGCTGTGGCATCATCGAAATCATTGCTTTCGCTCTCTCTCCGCCACGTCGGCCGTGCCCTTGGACCAACACTGGTGGCGGGCCTGCCGGTGCTTTTTGTTTTTTCATTGCTCCAGCAGAATTATTCATACGAACAACCGCAAACCGGCACACTGTTGCCCGCGACACTGATCTCCGAGAGCGGTGCCGTGGAGACGCTCATCGTCGCCTTTCCCCTGTCGGAGCCGCGCATTCTGGCCGAGTTGGATGCAGGCTTTGCTCCGCACTCGCCCGTGCCAACACTTGCCAAACCCGGCTGGACCGATTGGCTCTTTGCCAATCCCGCAGGTGCCCTGAAACAGCAGTCTCTCCTTCGCGAGATCGACATCGCGGTCAAGGTACAACGCTTTTTTGCCTTTGGTCCCGATTGGCTCGCCGGTTGGGAAGCGCTTTTCCTCACCCTCATGGTGGCCTTTTCCCTCACCATGAAAACAGTGTTTCGCATTGAGTAAATGAGATGACAGAAGCCGCACAACGCCACGATTTTCAGGTCACCCGCTGGAGCCACGCCCTTGGCGGCTTTGTCGATCGCCACAAGGCGCTGGTGTTGCGCCTCGCCGAGGCTGAGACCAATGCCCTTGAAGACATATTGGCGCAGCACCCCGTCACAGCACCCGTCTATGTCTGCGGCCTTGCCCGGGCCGGAACGACAATCCTGCTCGAGGCTCTCTCCAGCCATCCGGACGTTGGCACGCATCGTTACAGCGACTATCCCCTTGTTCACCTGCCCTATTGGTGGTCGAGGCTTTCTGGCCACATGCTGAAGTCCGATGCGCCCCCGGTTGAGCGCGACCACGGCGACCGCATTCTCGTCACACCCCATTCGCCGGAGGCCATGGAAGAGGCCCTGTGGATGAGTTTCTTTCCCGACCTTCACAACGCCGATAAATCGCAAGTGCTTGACAGCCGCACCAAGAACGAGGCCTTCGAGCGCCACTACCGCGCCCATGTCGGCAAGTTGCTGCTGGCCCGGGAGAAGTCGCGCTATGTCTGCAAGGGACTACAACATCTCCAGGCTTTCATACCTGCACAAGCTTTTTGCCGATGCCCGCTTCATCATTCCCGTGCGCGAACCCCACGCCCATATCCAGTCATTGATGCGCCAGCATGCGCATTTTTCCGGAGGACTTGCAGGCAATGACAAGGCCCGCGAGCATTTGCGCCGTGTCGGGCATTTTGAATTTGGGCCTGACCGCACCCCCATCAATGTTGGCTTTGCCCGCGACATTGTGGGTCTTTGGCAGCGCGGCGAGGAAGTGCGGGGCTGGGCCCGCTATTGGGCAAGGCTGCATGGATTTCTCGCCCGGCAACTCAGGCTCAGCGGAAATCTTGATGGTACCGCGCTTCTCATCCGCTATGAGGATTTCTGCGAGGATCCAGAAACGGTCCTTGCGCAGGTGCTCGACCATGCAGACCTTGCCGCCACACCAACCTTCATCAAGTCCTTTGCCACGCGCATCTCGGCGCCGCGCTACTATCAAAGCAACTTCACCGATGATGAACGAAAAATCATCGCCGAGGAAACCGCCGAGGCTGCTGGCCTAATGGGTTATTCTGCTTAAACGTCGAGGTTGGCGACGTTCAACGCGTTCTCGCGGATGAAATCGCGGCGCGGCTCCACCACATCGCCCATCAGCTTGGTGAAAAGGTCATCGGCCTGGTCAATCTCCGCCACCCGGACCCGCAGCAGCGAGCGCACATTGGGATCAAGTGTTGTCTCCCATAATTGATTGGGGTTCATTTCACCCAGGCCCTTGTAGCGTTGCAGCGACACACCCTTGCGGCCCGCGGCAAACACCGCATCGAGCAGACCGAGCGGCCCGTTGATCGCCGTGTCGGCGTCCTTCCGTTTCAACTTTGCGGGCCGGGCATAGATTTCCTGCAAATGCTGGGTCTTGCGGTCAAGGCGCAGCGCATCGGAGGAGGCGATGAGCTTGCCGTCGATGTGCCAGCTTTCCCTGACGCCACGAAGCGTTCGGCCAAACACCAGGCCACCATCGCTGGCCACCGCACCCGTCCAGCCGCGTTCGGTTTCATCGGAGAGAATATCGAGGCGCTTTGCGACGTAGGCCGCTGCCTGTTCGGCATTGGCGCGTGCTGCAATTATTTCCGGGTTCAAGGCACCGGCAATCGCCACCTGCTCGATGACAAGTGTTGGATAGCGCGAATGCAGGCCTTCGATGATGGCGCGGATAGAAAGTGCTTCATCGACGATGGCCTTGAGATCAGCACCACCCCGCTCACTGCCGTCACCGAGCACCAGTTTCACGCCCTCAAGCCCCGAGCCGATGAGGTTTTCTTCCAGCGCCTTGTTGTCTTTCAGGTATTGTTCCGAATTGCCGCGCTTCACCTTGTAGAGCGGTGGCTGGGCAATGAAGAGATGGCCGCGCTCGATGATCGAAGGCATCTGGCGGTAGAAGAAGGTCAAGAGCAGCGTGCGGATATGGGCACCGTCCACGTCGGCGTCGGTCATCAAAATAATTTTGTGGTAACGGAGCTTTTCGATGTTGAACTCTTCATGGCCAATGCCAGTCCCGAGTGCCGTGATCAGCGTGCCGATTTCGACCGACGACAGCATTTTGTCAAAACGGGCCCGCTCGACATTGAGGATCTTGCCTTTCAAGGGCAGCACCGCCTGGTTGTCGCGGTTCCGTGCCTGCTTGGCGGAGCCTCCGGCCGAGTCACCTTCGACGATGTAGAGTTCCGAGCGCGCCGGATCGCGCTCCTGGCAGTCGGCCAGTTTTCCAGGCAGCGACGAGATTTCAAGCGCCCCTTTGCGCCTTGTCAATTCGCGGGCTTTTCGGGCCGCTTCCCGGGCGGCGGCGGCCTCCACCACCTTGTTGACGATGACCTTGGCATCGCTTGGGTGTTCCTCGAACCATGCGCCAAGCGCGTCGTTGACATAGCTTTCAACAACGGGGCGCACTTCCGAAGATACAAGCTTGTCCTTGGTCTGCGACGAGAACTTGGGATCCGGCACCTTGACCGAAAGCACACATGTCATGCCTTCGCGGGCATCGTCACCCGTGAGAGCGATTTTTTCCTTCTTGGCAACGCCGGAGGTTGCCGCATAGCTGTTGACGACGCGGGTGAGGGCACCCCGGAAGCCCGCAAGATGCGTGCCGCCGTCGCGCTGGGGAATGTTGTTGGTGAAGCAGAACACGCTTTCGTGGTAACTGTCATTCCACCACAGCGCACATTCAACAGTGATGCCGTCCCGGTCACCCTTGATGAAAATCGGATTCTTGATCAAGGGTTGCTTCGCCCGGTCGAGATAGCGCACAAAGGCCGAGATGCCGCCTTCATAGAAGAGTTCGACGACAACGGGCTCAACGCCGCGCTTGTCAGTGAGGTTGACATGAACGCCGGAATTGAGAAACGCCAATTCACGCAGGCGGTGTTCGAGAGTTGCAAAATCAAATTCGGTTTTGGTGAAGGTCAGCGTCGAAGGCAGGAAGGTCACTTCGGTGCCGCGCTTGCCGTCAGCATTGCCAACAACCTTGAGCGGTGCATCAGGCACGCCATGGGTAAAGGTCATCTGGTGGGTCTTGCCGTCACGGCGCACGGTGAGTTCGAGCTTCGTCGACAGCGCATTGACAACCGAAACGCCGACACCATGCAAGCCGCCCGAGACCTTGTAGGAATTCTGGTCGAACTTGCCGCCGGCGTGCAACTCCGTCATGACGATTTCCGCCGCCGAGCGCTTGGGCTCGTGGTCGTCATCATGCTTTATGCCTGTCGGGATGCCGCGGCCATTGTCGGTGACGGTGACGGAACCATCGGCATTGAGTGTCACGGTCACCAGTGTGGCGTGTCCGGCCAGCGCTTCGTCGATGGCATTGTCAACGACTTCATAGACCATGTGGTGCAGCCCCGAGCCGTCATCGGTGTCGCCGATATACATGCCCGGGCGCTTCCGGACCGCATCAAGACCCTTCAGGACCTTGATCGAATCGGCACCATATTCCTGGCCCTCGGAGGGCGTTTCGCTGTCATCTGCCATGCTGTTAAACCGATTCGAAAACCCGTCCGTTGTCCACGTGATAAACCACTGCCGAAGCCCCTGCGCCATCGAAAAGTGAGGCTTCCGTGCCGCTCATGAAACATTGCCCGCCAAGCCCTTCCAGCAGCGTAAAAAGAGCCTTTCTGCGGACTTCGTCGAGGTGTGCCGCAATCTCGTCGAGAAGCAGGATGGGGGCTCCGCCATGGACCGCCTTGATGGCCCTTGCCTGGGCCAGCACAAGGCCGATGAGCAGGGCTTTCTGCTCGCCCGTCGAGCAGTGTTCGGCAGCCATGGCTTTTGGTCCATGGACCACAGCCAAGTCGCTGCGGTGGGGGCCGATGAGGGTGCGTCCCGCTGCCCGGTCGGCGCTGCGTCCGTCATGTAGAAGCTTCCGGAAATGATCCTCGGTTTCAAGTGCGGGGCGGTTCGCAACCAGGCTCTCGAGCACACCTTCGATTGCAACCTCGGACCACGGGAAGGCGCTGTCACTACCGTCCCGGTGCAAATGCTGTGTAAGCGCCGCCACGGCACCAACCCGTGCCGCTGCAATGGCCACGCCCATTTCCACCATCTGTGTTTCAAGGCTGGCGAGCCAGGCGCGGTCAGCGTTTGCCTCTTCCAGAAGCCGGTTCCGTTCCCGCATCAGTTTTTCGAAAGCCGCAACCCGTGTGCCGTGGTCGCTGTCAAACAGCATGACCATGCGGTCAAGAAAGCGCCGCCGGTCGCCGGGCGACCCAGAGAACAGCCTGTCCATGGCAGGCGTCAGCCAGACCATGCGCAAGTGCTGCGCCAGCGCGCCAGAACTCCGTTGCACGAGGCCGTCAACCATCACGCTGCGGGTAGTGGAGGGCACTTCATCGATGAGCGGTTGCCAGGCCGTGCCGATCTCCACATCGCCCTCCGGCGTTACGGCATGGGCAGCCACCGCCCAGGCACCTGTGCCTCCGAGCCTTGCTATGGCGCTGAAATCTGCGGCTCTCAGGCCGCGGCCGGGCACGAGAAGGGAAATGGCTTCGAGAAGATTGGTCTTGCCCGCCCCGTTGGCACCAGTCAGAGCCACCAGCCCAAGGGCTGGCTCAAATCGAAGTCCTGCATAGGTGCGGCACTCGTTGAGGGTCAGGCGGGAAATGGCATAATGGGTCACCCGCGGACCTAGCGCGCTTCCGGGCGAAATGGAATCATTTCGCCGAAAAGGATTCGCGCCAATACAATATGTTGGAGCATGTCCTTGCCGCCAAACCGCGATACACTTTGGCGGGACATGCTCTAAACCCGCATGGGCATCAGCACATAGAGGGCGTGTTCGTCCTTGGGATCGCGCACCACCGTGGGGGCACTCGCATCCTGCATTTCAAAGCGCATTTCATCGGCGGTAATTTGCCCCGCCACATCCATGAGATAGCGCGAGTTGAAACCGATCTCGAGCGGTTCCTTGTCATAGCTCACGGACAATTCCTCTTCCGCCGACCCGGCATCGGGATTGTTCACCACGAGTGTCAATTTGCCTTCGCTCAGGGACATTTTCACGGCCCGGCTTTTTTCCAGCGAGATTGTCGAAACCCGGTCGACAGCTTGCGCAAAACTCCGGGCATCAGCCAGCAGCACTTTGCTGTGGTTCTTGGGGATGACCCGCTCATAATCCGGGAAGGTGCCGTCAATGAGCTTCGAGGTCAGCACAAGTTTTCCAGCCGTGAAGCGGATCTTGTTTGACGACAGTGCAACCTCGACCTCCTGGTCCTCGCCTTCCAGAAGCTTCACGACCTCAAGCACGGTCTTGCGCGGCACGATCACGCCCGGCATGCCATCGGCACCTTCGGGCAGGACCGTTTCCGCCTGGGCGAGACGATGACCGTCGGTGGCGACAGCCCGCAGCGTTTTCTTGTCAGGGGATTGGTGCAGATAAATACCGTTCAGATAGTAACGTGTCTCTTCGGTTGAAATGGCAAAGCGGGTCTTCTCGATCAGGCCCTTCAACTCGGATGCCTTGAGCGTGAAGCGGTTGCCGAACTCACCGCTTGAGAGATCCGGAAAGTCCTCGGGCGGCAGGGCCGACAGGGCAAAGCGCGAGCGCCCGGCCAGCACGCTGACCCGGGTATTGTCTTTGGCGAGTTCAAGCTCAAGCTGGGCACCGTCGGGAAGCTTGCGCACGATGTCATAGAGCATGTGGGCGGGCACCGTGACGGCCCCCTCGCGCTGGGTTTCGGCCGCAACAGACTCGACGATTTCAATGTCGAGATCGGTTGCCGTCAGGCGCAGGCTGTCCTTCTTGGCATTGATCAGGACATTCGAGAGAATGGGAATGGTATTGCGCCGCTCGACAACGCTCTGGACATGGTTCAGGGCCTTCAAGAAGCCTGATCGTTCAATGGTCACGCGCATGGGGGAAACTGCCTCTAGAGCACGATCACTTTCGACCGAGGCGGTCAAAAGTGATGAACGTGCTCGCCAATTGAATTTCGATCGCGTTTTATCAGTATTGGATGGTTCATCCAATACTGATCGCGATCTAGTGGGCCGCCGACAATGGCCCGTTGCCCATGAAAACACAAGGCATTCCCGAGGGTTTTCACAGTTTGGTTTAAGGCGCACCTTGTTCGATCAAGCGGATGAGAAGCGCCACATCCTTGGCGAGCTTGTCATCACCGCGCAGTTGGTCTTCGATTTTCCGCACCGCATGGAGCACCGTCGAATGGTCCCGGCCGCCAAAGCGCCGCCCAATTTCCGGCAGCGAGCGGCTTGTCAGTTTCTTGGCGAGATACATGCCGATTTGCCGGGGCAGGACCACCGTGCGGGCCCTCCTTGGTGACAGGAGATCGGCCTTTGCGACATTGTAGTGGCGGCCGACGATTTTCAGAATGTCCTCGATCTTGATGCGCCCCTGGTCGGCACCGGCACTGGCCGCATCCCGAAGCAGCAGGGAAGCGACATCGAGCGTGATCGCCTGGTGGTGAAACTGCTGGTGCGCCAGCACCTTGTTAAGCGCACCCTCAAGCTCGCGGCCGCTGCCTGTGACGCGCTCGGCGACGAGATCCAGAATGTCGTCGCTCAAAGCAACCGAAGGATCCCGAAGTTGCAGCGTGGCATAGCGCGCCGCAACGATGGCGCGCCGCAAAACCTGGTCCGGCGCTTCGATATCAACCACCAGCCCGCCCATCAGGCGAGAGCGCATGCGCTGGTCAATGGCGTCAAGCTGGGCCGGCGGCACGTCGGCGGCCACCACCACCTGGCGGCGCTGGTCAACCAGCGAATTGAAGGCGTGGCAAAATTCCTGCTGGATTGCGCGGCCCTGCAGGAACTGGAAATCATCGATGAGCAACACATCAACCGACTGGAACTGGTCCTTGAACGACAGCGTGTCGCGCTGCCTGACCGCATGGATGAAACTGTACATGAAACGCTCGGCAGTCAGCAGCATGACCTTGCGCATTGGCTGGGTGGTCCTGACCCGCTGGGCCACCGCATTGAGCAAATGGGTCTTGCCGAAGCCCGCTGCGGCGTGGATGAACAGCGGATTGAAACTCAAGACGGTTCCTGCCTGGGCGTGGGCCACCCGTTGGGCCGCCGCATGGGCCAATTGGTTTGAGGCCCCCACTTTGAAACTGTCAAAAGTCAGGCTCTCATCATGGGCCTGGCCGCCATCGGAAACGAGGCGCGGCACCACGGCACTGATCGGTTGCAGCGATGCCTGATCAATTTTTTGGCCTGCAGTCCGGTTGCCAACATTCTGCTGGCGTTGCACCTGGCCCTGGCCTGGCACGGCCACACCCTGCGAGCGCACCCGCACAAGAATTTGCGAGATCACGCCAAATTCCGCTGCGGCAATCTTGAGCAATTTCGCTGCATAGTGGTTTTCAATCCAGCTTTTCAGGAAGCGGGTCGGCACCGACACAACGAGTTGGCCATCGCTCAGGGTTTCGGCGTCCATGCGGCCGAACCAGCTTGTGTACAAGTCATCGCCAAGTTCTGCCCTGAGACGCTGCGCAATCCGGGTCCATCCCTCGCGCAGATTAAGACCCATTGCCGCCGGTTCATTCGTCATTCCAAAGTGCCTCAGCTGTCTCGCGGTCGCGCACAAAAGGCCAGTGCCATGTTCCGCCGAACACCGCCCGCCCACTCATATGCCTGACCAGATTTCGCGCCTCACGGGCGCCACTCACATCAAATTGCCCGCAACCAAAACCGCGCAAGCCACTCACTGCCCCAATTAAAAACTGCCGCCGTCGTGCCGCTCTCCCGTGCTGACTGGTTCCCCCAGCGCGGCTTTGGGTCACCGCGACAGGATCAAGCTATAAAAGTGTTGCTTGGCCCCGCAACACGATTCACGGGATTGTCCGTACACGGAACAAGAAACCGGCGGCATATGGCCAGGGAAGGCCTCCGTTCCCACAGCCCAAGCCGCTGATTCAGAAACAGGATTCGAAGTCCGCCCGCCACTGTGACAAGCGGGCCACAGTAGGAAGCCCTTTGCGGCAGGCTTTCCGCGCCAACGGACGAGTCCAGCGGTTTCGCCGTTCCGATTCATAATCCATTGAAAGCAATGGATTGTTTTTGCAGGAACTGTCCGTTCGCGGACAAACAAAAAGGCCGCGAACCTTTTGGCGCGGCCTTTCAGAACCGTAGAAGACGGTGAATTCCCAGATGAATCAGCCGTTCATCGCACGGACCCGCAAGGTCAGCCGCGAGACCTTCCGCGAGGCGGCATTCTTGTGCATGACACCCTTCTGGGCGCCCTTCACGAGGGCGGGGCCAGCCGACTTGAGGGCCGTTACCGCGTCATCCTTCTTGCCGGCCACGATGGCTTCTTCCACCTTCCGGACCGTTGAGCGGATGGCGCTCAGACGGTTCTTGTTGACGGTGGCGCGGCGCGTCGCGGCGCGGTTTGCCTTCTTGGCGGATTTGGTATTGGCCATTGTTTTTCCTGTATGATCTTGTGAAAACAAAATGAGCCCACACCTCTTTCCGGTCGATCGGACCCGGAAGCAGGCAAAGGCTGATTGGAATTGCCGGGCTTATAGGCATGAAGCAGGCCCGCCGTCAATTCCGACCTCGAGGAGCACGTGTGTCAGACACCTATCTGGGAATCGATCTTGGCACCACGGCGCTGAAGGCCGTGTTGAGCGATGGCAGGTCAGCGGTCCTGGCTTCTGGAACCGTGGCCATTGCCACATCGCGGCCAAAGCCCGGATGGTCGGAACAGCACCCCGATCTCTGGTGGAAAGCACTGCTGCGGGCGGCGAAGGACTTGCGTGAAGCCAATCCCGGTGCTTTTGCCCGTATCGCCGCCATCAGTTTCTCGGGCCACATGCACGGTGCTGTATTGCGGCAGGGATCAAAAATCCTCCGCCCCGCCATCCTGCACAATGATGGACGGGCCGCAGGCGAAGCCCGGTACCTCAATCAGACCTTTCCCCAACTTGCCGCCGTGGCAGGGGTTCGCGCCATGGCCGGATTTACAGCACCCAAATTGCTGTGGCTCAGGACCCATGAACCTGATCTTCTGCACAAGGCGGAAATTATTCTGTCACCCAAGGATGACTTGCGTTTCCGCATGACGGGGAAACTTGCCACCGATCCTGTCGATGCCTCAGGCATGTGGCTGCTCAATGTCGCAGACAGAAAATGGCAGATGGAACTTTGCCGCACCGTGGGTTTGCGTGACGGACAATTGCCTGAACTTCTCGACGCCAATGCTTTGGCGGGTCAGGTCCACGCCTCAGCTGCCCGAAGTCTTGGCTTGAAGGCCGGAACGCCTGTTATCTGTGGCACCGGAGATGCGGCGGCCAACAGTCTGGGGCTTGGTCTCATCAATGAGGGGGACGCTGTCATTTCACTGGGCACGGCGGCACAGATTTTTGTGACGCGCAAACAGCATCTCCCGGCACCGGAGTTCAATGTGCACGCCTTTGCCCACGCCTTGCCGCAAACCTGGTTTCAAATGGCGGCACTCCTGAGCGGTGCCTCGCCGCTTTCGTGGATTGCCTCCCGCCTTGGACACGATGATATTCCGAAGCTTCTGCGGTCCGTTGACAAACGCATGGCCGACCCATCCCGCCTCCTGTTCCTTCCCTATCTTGCAGGTGAACGCACCCCCCATGATGACCCGCAGGCACGCGGTGTTTTTTTCGGCCTCGATGCTTCGACCAACGCCATCGATCTTGTGCGTGCGGTCATCGAGGGCGTGACACTTTCCCTTGCAGATTGTTTTGGCAGGCTGCCGCAGAGGGGCGACCGGCCAAAGCTTGTCTACGCAACGGGTGGTGGCACCCGAAGCCTGCTCTGGTGCAGGATGATCGCCAGCGCCCTCGATACACCCATCCACCTGGCACGCACGGGCGAATACGGCGGCGCGCTGGGTGCAGCACGCCTCGCCCGCCTTGGTGTCACGGGTGAAAGGCCCGAACAGGTTTTTGCCAAACCGGAGTCGGGCCGCGTTGTTCGTCCGGAAATGAAGCTCGTCATGTATTTTGCCGGACGCCTTCCCGCTTTCCGCACTCTCTATGATGCAACGAAATCCATCCGCTGAGCTTGCAACTGGCGATGCTGCCTCCTATTCACGGGGCTTGCAGTAGAGGTAGCAAAAAGCATGTACAGCGAAACGCGGCCCTGGGGCGCCTTTCATGTCCTTGATGAACAGCCGGGCTTCAAGGTGAAGCGCATTGTCGTTGCTGCGGGGGGCAGGCTTTCATTGCAAAGCCACAAGCACCGCAGCGAGCACTGGACCGTGGTCTCAGGGCTCGCCACAGTCACGGTCGGAAAAGCCGTCAGCAAAATGTCCCGCGGTCAATCTGTCGATATTGCCAAGGGTGCCATCCATCGCCTTGAAAGCCTTGATGGCGGCGTTGTGGAGATCATCGAAGTGCAGTTTGGGGACTACCTCGGTGAAGACGACATCATACGTTACGAAGATGTCTATGCCCGGACCTGACGGCCACAAACACTATCATATCGGTGCGGCGGAGATGGTCGCGCCGACGCTGGCACCCGCCCTCTATCTTGTCGCCACGCCCATCGGCAACCTGCGCGATGTAACGCTCCGGGCGCTTGAGACGCTGGCTGCTGCTGATTTGGTTTATTGCGAAGACACCCGCGTCACAGCCAAGCTTCTCGAGCGCTATGGCATCCGCAACCACTTGCGTGCCTGCCATGAACACAATGAGCAGGAATTGGCGTCGCATATTGTGGCCGAGATCGCCGCCGGAAAATCCGTGGCACTGGCGAGTGATGCGGGTCTGCCGCTGATTTCCGATCCAGGTTTCCGCCTGGTCAATGCGGCTGTTGCGGCGGGCCTCCAGGTCATCTCCATTCCCGGAGCATCTGCCACGCTGACGGCCCTGCAAGTGTCAGGCCTTGCAACCGACCAGTTTTTGTTCCTGGGCTTCCTGCCGCAGAAACAAAAGGCCCGGCTTGATGTGTTGCGCGACCATATCGCGGCCACAGCCACCTTGATTGCCTATGAAAGCCCCCACCGTCTCGTTGCATCCCTTGCGGACATAGCCACCGTCTATGGCGGTCGCGCCGTGGTCTTGGCCCGGGAATTGACCAAGCTTCATGAGGAAGTATTGCGCGGGCCTGCCGCAACTCTTGCCACAACGCTTGGCAGCCGCGAAACCATCAAGGGCGAATGCGTGCTGGTCATTGCCGGGGCCTCTGAAATCGAAACCCAACTCGACGAAGCCGCCATCGCGCGCATCCTCAAAGACGCTGCAGCCAATCTTCCCGCCAGCAAGGCGGCGTCCCAGGCCTCGCGTCTCACGGGTCTTCCCCGCGACGAAGCTTTCAAGCGCATCCTCGCGCTTAAGGAAAAAAGTGGGTAAACGCCGCGCCGCCCATCTCCGGGGTCATTTGGCCGAACATCTGGCGCTGTGGTTCCTGCGCGCCAAGGGCTATCGCCTGCTGGCACGGCGCTACAAGTCACCGTCGGGCGAGATCGATCTTGTGATGCGCAAAGGCCAGACCACGGCATTCATCGAGGTGAAGGCCAGGGTCACAATCGATGGCGCGGTGACGGCCGTGACGCATTATCAGTCGCGCCGCATTGTTGCCGCCGCCGCCCACTGGATGTCCCGTGACCCGAGGGCTGCATCAGGTTTCTGCCGGTTTGACATTGTCGCCATACCTTCCTACCTCTGGCCCGCCCATATCAAGAATGCCTTCCCCGGAGCCTGAAATTCATGTCCCTCAGAGTGGCGGTCCAGATGGACCCTATTTCAGCAATCGACATCGCAGGTGATTCAACCTTTGCCCTGATGCTGGAAGCGCAAAGGCGTGGCCACGGCCTGTTTCATTATCATGTCAATGCGCTGGCCTTTCGCGACGGCAAGCTCTTTGCCCACGGCGAGGACGTGACGGTGCGCGATGAGAAGGGCAGCCACTTCACGCTTGGCGAACGCCACCGCGTTGATCTTGGCAGCTATGACGTCGTTCACATGCGCCAGGACCCGCCCTTCGACATGGCCTATATCACCGCCACACATCTTCTCGAACACATCCATCCGAAAACCCTGGTGGTCAATGATCCGGCGGAAGTGCGCAATGCGCCGGAGAAACTCTTTATTCTGAACTTTCCACAATTCATGCCGCCGACCTTGATATCGCGCGATCCCGCCGAGCTCGAAGCCTTCCGCCGCGACCAGGGCGAGATCATACTGAAACCCCTCTACGGCAATGGCGGGGCCGGTATTTTCCGCACCCACCGGGACGACCAGAATTTTTCATCGCTGCTTGAAATGTTTGCGCAACTGAACCGCGAACCGATCATCGCGCAACGCTATCTCCCGGAAGTGCGCGCCGGCGACAAGCGCATCATATTGGTGGACGGCAAGGTGGCGGGCGCCATCAACCGCGTGCCAGCACCCCACGACAACCGTTCCAACATGCATGTGGGCGGCCGTGCCGAAGCCGCCACACTGACCAAACGCGAGCATGAAATCTGCGAGGCCATCGGCCCGGACCTGAAAAAGCGCGGGCTGATTTTCACAGGCATTGATGTGATCGGCGATGTCATGACCGAAATCAACGTGACATCCCCCACAGGCATACGCCAGGTCAAACGCTTCGGTGGTGCGGATATCGCAAGCCTCATCTGGGATGCCGTCGAGGCCAGACGGTGAGCCTGCTCGATATCGTCGCTTTCGATGCCGACGACACGCTGTGGCACAATCTCGTGCATTTCGATGCGGCTGAAAACCGTTTTGGCGACATTCTTGCTGAACACGTCGAGTCGACGGACGCCATTGCGGCGTTGATGGCCGCAGAGAAGCGCAACATCCCGCTTTATGGCTTTGGCGTGAAGGGCTTCACGCTCTCGATGATTGAAACCGCCATTGCCCTGTCGGAAGGTGCGGTGGACAGCACGACGATTGCCAAACTTGTGGACCTCGGGCGCGCCATGCTCGACCATGACATTGAGCTTCTGCCCCATGTCGGCGAAACCTTGGCGCGGCTGCATGGCCATTTTCGCCTGTTGCTGGTCACCAAGGGCGACCTGCACCATCAGGAACGGAAAGTTCTGGCCTCGGGGCTTGCACATTTTTTTGACGGTGTGGAAGTTGTGTCGGACAAGACACCCGAAACCTATCGAACCATCGCCAAGCGCCATGGTGCTGCCACAGAGCGCACACTGATGGCCGGAAATTCCCTGAAGTCGGACGTGCTGCCGATGATCCGGGCTGGCGGCTACGGCGTCCATGTGCCTTTCGCCATCAACTGGGATTTCGAACACGAAGACGTGCCTGAGGGCACACCGCGCATCTTCGTTGTCGACGACCTGCGTGGCGTCGAAGCGGTGGCCCGCAAACTGGCCGGGTCCTGATTGTTCTATTTTTGTTCTTTACCGACGGAATGAACTGCGCGTAACGTCTTAGTCTCAAGGGCGGGGACCATGACATCACGGGTAGCCACAGTTGCATTTCAGGGGATTGAGGGCGTGCTGGTGGATTGCCAGGCGCAATTTGTCTCCGGCCAGACGGTGTTTTCCGTGGTCGGCCTGCCAGACAAGGCGGTCGGTGAGAGCCGCGAACGGGTCAGGGCCGCACTCCATTCCATCGGACTCGCACTTCCCGGCAAGCGGCTGGTCGTCAATCTGTCGCCTGCCGACCTTCCCAAGGAAGGCAGCCACTATGACCTCCCGATTGCACTGGCACTTCTGAGTGCGCTCGGCGTCATCCCCCCCGATTTTCTGCAAGGCTACGCCGTCATGGGTGAATTATCCCTTGATGGCTCATTGCTGCCGGTTTCCGGCGCGCTCCCTGCCGCCATGACCGCCCATGCCCACGGCCTTGGCCTCATCTGCCCCCATGGCTCAGGACCGGAAGCTGTGTGGGCGGGTGAAGATGTCGATATTCTGGCACCGCAAAGCCTCATCCAGCTCATCAACCATGTGAAGGGCACGCAAGTGTTGTCGCGGCCAAAGCCGAGGCTCATGGGCGCCGATGCAACCCTCCCTGATCTCCGCGACATCAAGGGCCAGGAGGCGGCCAAGCGTGCGCTTGAGGTGGCTGCTGCCGGTGGTCACCACTTGCTCATGGTAGGCCCACCGGGGGCCGGCAAATCCATGCTGGCCCAGCGCCTGCCTTCCATCCTGCCGCCCATGGAGGCCCGCGAGATGCTCGATGTCTCGATGATTGCTTCGCTCTCCGGTGAGTTGAAGGATGGGCAATTGTCGAGGGCGAGACCTTTCCGGGCACCCCATCATTCCGCCTCCATGCCGGCCCTTGTGGGCGGTGGACTTAAAGCCCGGCCTGGTGAAATGGCGCTCGCCCATCATGGCGTGCTGTTTCTCGATGAACTTCCGGAGTTTCAGCCCCGCGTGCTGGAATCACTCCGCCAACCCATGGAGACGGGTGAAGCGGTGGTGGCAAGGGTCAATTACCACGTGACCTATCCCTCCCGCTTTCAACTCATCGCCGCCATGAACCCGTGCAAATGCGGGTTTGCCGGAAGCCCCGGACACCAGTGTCGCCAGGGCCCGCGCTGCGCGGCGGAATACCAGTCGCGCATTTCCGGGCCTTTGCTTGACCGCATGGACCTTCAGATTGAATTGGCCGCCGTGCGCGCCGCCGATCTCACCCTGCCGTCGCCCAAGGAAAGCAGTGCCGACGTCGCAAAGCGCGTGAGCGCTGCCCGCACCCGACAGCGCCAGCGCTACCTTGAGCTTGGCCACGGCAACTTGCGCAGCAATGCCGAGGCTGACGGCAATCTCCTCGAAACCATTGCAGCCCTTGATGGTGCCGGCACGTCGCTCATGCGCGATGCGGCCGAGGCCATGAACCTGTCGGCCCGCGGTTATCACCGGGTCCTGCGCGTCGCCCGGACCATTGCCGATCTTGATGGTGCAGAAGCCGTGAAGCGCCTGCATCTCGCGGAAGCCTTGAGTTATCGCCAGAAGCCCGCGTCCCTGCGCGCCGCCTGAGCATTTTTTTACCCGCCGTTAACTGACCCGGCACATTCCCGAGGTCCATAAGCGGATATTTGCGCGCGGCGTCTAAAACACGCCCCTGGAACATGCTTCACAGGCAGGCGATGACATTTTCACCAACCGCACTTCGGCAGAGATTGCGTGCCCGCTTGGCCGGGCGTGCGGGCGATGTGGCGCGTCTTGAGAAGGCAGTTGCCGAAGCCGAGGCCAAGGCACTGGAAAACGCCCGCCTGCTCGCCACCATGAGCCATGAAATCCGTACCCCCCTCAATGGCGTCATTGGCATGCTCGGTCTCTTGCAGGAAACCGAACTGACGCCGGAACAGCAGAATTATGCCGCCACGGCGCTGGTCTCGGGGCGGACATTGCTGTCGTTCATCGATGAAATACTCGACAATGCCAAGTCGGCCGCCGCCAACAAAACGCTCGACCAGGACATTGACCTGACGGCCCTTGTTGAAAATGTAACTGAGCTTTTGGCACCCCGCGCCCAGGCCAAGGGCATTGATGTGGCCTGCCGCTTGGCACCCAACCTTCCCGCCGCCATCACCGGCGACGTCACCAGGCTCCGCCAGTTGCTCTTCAATCTCGCGGGCAATGCCATCAAATTCACCCTGAAAGGCGGCGTACTCATTTCTGCAACGCGTGACAGGGATGCCCTGGTGTTCACGGTCAGTGATTCAGGCATCGGCATGAGTGCCACAGAACAGGCCCGTGTTTTCGAAGCCTATGTGCAGGCCAATGAAAACACCCAAGTACTTTACGGCGGCACCGGGCTGGGCTTGTCCATTTGCCGCCGCATCGTCGAGGATATGGGCGGCAGCCTGGCTGTCCGCAGCGCTTCAGGCGAAGGTTCTGTTTTCACAGCGCACTTGCCGGGCCTCGTGCGGCTGCCTGCTCCGCAATCGCAACTGCCGTTGCAGGGCCGCCGCTATGTCCTGGCCATGGCGGACGGCTTCTCGCGGCTGCATTTTGCCAATGTCCTTGGTGACATGGGGGCCGAAGTTTTGGCTCACAGCGAAGTGACCGAGAGCTTGATCGCCGATTCCTCACTCGCCATCATCTGTGAATCTGAAACGGCGCTTGAAACTGTGTCCCTGCTCCAGAAGCTGGCCCGCAAGGCGAAGGCCCACGCGCAGGTCTGGTTGTTGTTGACGCCTGAAGAACGCCGGGCCTTGCGCGGCCTTCTTGCCAAACCCGTCACGGGCTATCTCTTGAAGCCGTTGCGCCGCGCAACATTGGTGGAACGCCTGTCCTCTGCCAATGGCATGGTCCTGAAAGCCGCCAGCGACCGCATGGGCGAGGCGCGCAAGGGCAGGGCAGTGGCAACCCCACGGCGTATCCTTGTCGTCGATGACACGCCGGTCAATGCCTTCATCGCCCGCACCATCTTGCAGCGGGTCGGCCACATCGTCATGGTGAGCGATTCAGGCCGTGGTGCCCTTGCGGCCATCCGGGCCGAAGCCCCGTTCGATCTCGTGCTTCTCGACATGGAAATGCCGGACCTCTCAGGCCCTGAAACAGCAATGCTCATCCGCGAGCGCGAGGCCGGCACCGGTTTTCATCTCCCGATCATTGCACTGACCGCCAATACCCGGCCTGAAGACGTGGCCCGTTGCCTCGCCGCCGGCATGGACGGCCATGTGTCCAAGCCCTTTGACCAGCAGGACCTGCACGAAGCCATCGAGCGTATCATCAGCGCCGTCGCCGCCTGATCGCGATAAAGGTTTGCCGTGTCACGGCCCTGTCGGATAAGAGGTGCGCAGCACCGTCATGGCACAAGCAACACTCTACACCCGGCTCGCAACCGACGACGCTGACCTGCAACGCGCCCAACGCCTGCGCTTTGATGTCTTCTATCGCGAGCGCGACCGGCTGGCCGCCGCACCCGCCAATGGCCGCGACGAAGACTCCTTTGACAACGCCAGTGATCATCTCCTGGTGTTCCGGCAATTGAACCGTGATAGCCGATCAGCGGATGATGAACTTGTCGGCACCTACCGGCTGCTCCGCCAGGACAGGGCACAGGCGCAGGGCGGATTCTATTCGCAACAGGAATTTGACCTCGACAGGCTCATGGCGAGAAAACCGGCTTTGCGCTTTCTGGAGCTTGGCCGCTCCTGCGTGAGAGCCGAACATCGTGGCATGGCGGCCATTGCGCTGCTCTGGCAGGGCATCTGGGACTATGTGCGCAAGCACGGCGTCGATGTCATGATCGGTTGTGCCAGCCTTGAAGGCGCTGATCCTGCAAGACATGCAGCCACACTGCAATTTTTGGCGGCACATGCCAAAGCACCCGAAGACTGGCGCGTCACCGTCCATCCGCAACACCGTATTGACATGACGGTGCCCCGGCCTTCGCCCGATCCGCGCAAAGTCCTGCGCGGCCTGCCGCCGCTTGTGAAAGGCTATTTGGGCCTCGGTTGCTATGTCGGCGAAGGCGCCTATCTGGACCGCCACTTCGACACGGTTGATGTCCTGATCATTCTTCCCGTTGCCAACATCAATCCCCGTTACTTCGCGCGCTTTGGTTCCCCGATCAGCGGTTGATGTCGTAGGCGGCAATGGCCGCGAGGTTCACGATATCGTTGGTGGTGGCGGATTGCGAGGCGATCTGCACCTGTTTTGAAAGTCCCGTGAGCAGGGGTCCGATCACCGTGACACCGCCCAGCTGCTGCAACATCTTGGTTGAGATCGACGCCGAATGGGCGGCCGGCATCACCAGCACATTGGCCGGTCCCGTCAGGCGGCAGAAGGGGTAGAGCGACATCGCCTCCCGCGACAGGGCAACGTCGGCGGCCATTTCACCGTCATACTCAAAATCCACTTGACGCTTGTCGAGGATTTTGACGGCATTGCGCACATGCTCCGATCGGTCGCCCTTGGGATAGCCGAAGGTCGAATAGGACAGGAAGGCGACTTTCGGTTCCGAGCCAAAGCGCCGGGCCACACCTGCCGCCTCGACCGCGATATTGGCCAGCACTTCGGCACTCGGCAATTCATGGACTGTTGTGTCGGCGATGAACACAGTGCGCCCGTGCACCAGCGCCATGGAAACGCCGATGGCGATGTGTCCCTCCTGCGGATCAATGGCGAGGCGCACATTGTCGTAGGCCACCGAGAAATTGCGCGTCAGTCCCGTCACCATGGCGTCGGCATCACCCATGGCCACAGCACAGGCCGCAAAGACGTTGCGGTCCTGGTTGGCAAGGCGCTGGCAGTCGCGGAACAGGTAACCGTCGCGGCGCAAGCGGCCATAGAGGTAGTTGGCATAATCGACATTGTGGTCGGAAATGCGGGCGTTGAGGATTTCAACACTCTCGTTGAGCTCGAGCCCCGAAGCCTTGAGCGTTGCCTCAATGACACTTTCACGGCCCACCAGAATGGCCGTGCCAAGGCCCAAGGCTGCAAAACTGTTGGCGGCACGGATCATGCGGTCTTCTTCGCCTTCGGCAAAGACCACGCGCTTCGGTTTCGCCCGGACCTGGCCGTGAATGGTTTGCAGGGTGCCGGCGATCGGATCAAGCCTTGCCGACAATTCCGCCGCATAGCCTTCAAGGTCGGCAATGTGGTGGCGCGCCACGCCGGTTTCCATGGCGGCCTTGGCGACCGCCACCGGAATGCGTGAGATGAGGCGTGGATCAAAGGGCACAGGGATCAGATATTCGCGCCCAAAGGTCAACCTTGAGCCATGGTAAGCGGCGGCAACCTCGTCGGGGACATCTTCGCGGGCCAGTTCCGCCAGCGCTTTTGCCGCTGCCACTTTCATCTCTTCGTTGATGGTCCGGGCCCTGACATCAAGGGCACCGCGGAAAATATAGGGAAAGCCCAGCACATTGTTGACCTGGTTTGGATAATCCGAGCGCCCCGTCGCCATGATTACATCACTCCGCACCTTGTGGGCATCTTCGGGCAGGATTTCCGGATCCGGATTGGCCATGGCGAAAATCACCGGGTCCTTCGCCATGGATCTGACCATGTCGGCGGTCAGCGCCCCCGCCACCGAAAGCCCGAAGAACACATCAGCACCTTCCATGGCTTCAGCGAGGCTGCGCTTTGGCGTGTCGACCGCATGGGCGGATTTCCATTGGTTCATGCCGTCGGTGCGGCCCTTGTAAACGACACCTTTTGAATCGCAGAGAATGACATTCTCGTTGGGCACCCCCAGTGATTTCACAAGTTCGACGCA
>JANNFZ010000091.1:0-2520 GCA_031380375.1 Hyphomicrobiales bacterium | reverse complement strand
ACTCGTTCTGGGCAATGTCGATGTTGACATCATCAACCGCAATGACGCCTCCTGGAAATTTCTTGCTGACACCGCGAATGGATACAATTGGGTCTTTCATAATCAACCTTTGCCAGATTTTTCCGGCGCTTGAAGTTTCATGGCGAGAACAGTTGCCACCACGGTAATCACAATCAGCACGGTGGAGGCCGCGTTGATTTCGGGAGAGACGCCGCGGCGGACGAGCGAATAGACCTTGACCGGGAAGGTCACGGTTTCAGGCCCCGAAGTGAAGAAGGTGATGACAAAATCATCGAGTGAAAGCGTGAAGGCAAGAAGTGCGCCCGCAACGATGCCCGGCATCATGAAAGGAATGATGACATTGACAAAGGTCTGCCATTCGCTGGCCCCCAGATCTTTTGAGGCCTCCTCAAGCTGGCGGTTGAAGCCCACAAGCCGTGAGCGCACCACGACCGTCACAAAGGGGAAACAAAATGCCACGTGGGCAATGATGATGTTGGCAAGATTAAAAGGCCAGACCAGCGCCACCACGCCATTCATCAGTCCTGTTTCCACGAAGAACATGAGGAGTGCGACCCCCATGCAGATTTCGGGGATGACAATGGGCAGCGCCATGGCACCCTCATAGGCACCCTTGAACGGGAATTTGAACCGCCAGAGCAACAAAGCAATCATGGTGCCGATGATGGTGGCGATCACAGTGGCGATAAGTGCGATGACCAGCGAGTTCACCAGCGCTTCAATCAGGCCTGCGTTGTTCCAGGCCTTGGAATAATTGTCGAGCGTGAAGCCACGCCACACAATGCCGCGCTTGTCGGTGTTGAAAGAGAACGCGACCAGCGTGATGATCGGCACATAAAGAATGAAGAATATGCCGCCGAAAAGGGACTTCAGCCACCAGCGCTTGCCATAGTCCAACGGGCCAACACCCGGTTTCAATTGCGTTGCCATTACACATCAACTCCTTTGCTGCGGCTGGCGAGGAAAGCCCGCAGCATGAGTGCTGCAAAAGTCGCGTACATCAAGAGGAACGACAGCGCCGCACCGAAGGGCCAGTCATTGGCGGCCTTGAATTGCCGTTCGATGACATTGCCGATCATGATGGCGTTGGCACCGCCCAACAGATCGGGTGTGAGGAAGGAACCGAGGCAGGGAATGAACACCAGGATGACACCTGTGACAATGCCCGGCATGGTCAGCGGCACCGTCACCTTGAAGAAGGTTTGCCACTGGGAAGCACCGAGATCGAGACTCGCTTCAAGGAAGGAATGGTCAAGGCGCTCGATGGTGGCATAGAGCGGCAACACCATGAAGGGCATGTAGACATAGACGAGCCCGAAGATCACCGCGAAATTGTTGTAGAGCATTTCGTAAGGACCAAGGCCCACGACACCCAAGGCCTGATTGACATAGCCCGAGGTGCGGAACACCGCGATCAACGCATAGGTGCGAATCAGGAGATTGATCCAGAAGGGCAGGATCACCAGCAGCAGCAGAATCGGTTTCCATTTTTCCGGTGCAAAACAGATGCCGAAGGCAATTGGATAGGCTGTCACCAAACAGACTACAGTTGCCAGCCCGCTGACCCAGATGGATTTCCAGAGAATGCGCGGATATTCGGATTCGAAGGAACGGATATAATTCGAAATGCCGGTGAGATAGTCATATTCATTGATGGAAAGTTGCCCGTCAATCACTGCCTTTTCCGAAAACGACAGGACCAGAAGAAAGGTCAGCGGAATGAGAAAAAAGACGATAAGCCAGAATGTGCCCGGCGACGCCAATATCCAGAAAACACGCCTGTTGCTCTTCCAGTCATCCAAGATGCATTGTCCCTGCGCGCCCCACTATCCCCTCGATCTTAAAGCCCATTTCCCCCCAACAGGCAAGTTTGCCCCAATCCGCAGCAACACAAGAAAATGGCGGAGACCGGCAGTCCCCGCCACTCGCAACAGTTTTCGTGCAGAAATCAGGCCGCCTGGATGGCCGTCCAGACTTCATCCCGGGCCTTCACGGCTTCTTCGCCGACATAGACCGTGGGTTCGCATTTTGCCAACAATTCGGCAGGCGGATAGATGGCGGGATTGCCTGTGTAGGCGGCGTCCATCTTGGCCTTGGCAGCCCCGTTGGGCGTCGCATACTGGATGGCTGTGGCAATCTTCTGGCCGTTGTCAGCATCGAGCACGAAGTTCAGAAAGGCGTGGGCATTCTCGGGATGGGGAGCACCCACTGGAATGGCCCAGGTGTCTTCCCATATATTGCCGCCCTCCTTCGGGACGATGTAGTTCAAGTCAGCGTCTTCGGCGATGACCTGGGCAATGTCGCCATTCCATTCCATGCAGGCCACGACTTCGCCGGAAGCCAGCAAATCCTGGCCATTGTCGTCAGCGAAAACCTTGATGTGCTACTTCTGCGCAATCAGCAGGACCTTCACCCTTGCCAAGTCTTCCGGCTTGGTGGAATTGAACGAATACCCCAAATACTTGAGCGCTGAACCCAACACATTTTGGGCATCGCCCA
>JANNFZ010000180.1:0-2336 GCA_031380375.1 Hyphomicrobiales bacterium | reverse complement strand
CGGATTGTTTTTCTGGCGGCGGCAGAGAATCTGGATGGTGCGATTGACCTCCAACTCGCGCCCGATCAGCGGGTCAATCTTGCCGTCCGCCGCCTTTTTGTTGAGGTCAACACAATAGGCCTCAAGGGCACTTTGCTCGCCCTTCTTTTTGGTGCCCGGGCTTGAGCCGCCCTGGTTGTCTTCGCCATCACTTTCGGGCTGGTCGGCACTCCGCACTGAGCGGGTTTCCGACATGCCGGGGCGCTTGGCAATGCCGTGGGAAATATAGTTGACCGCGTCATAGCGCGTCATGTCCTGCTCCTGCAGAAAGAATGCCGCATGGCTTTCGCGCTCGGCAAAGACCGCCACAAGCACATTGGCCCCGGTCACTTCCTCGCGGCCTGATGACTGCACATGAATGACCGCACGCTGGATGACTCGTTGCAAGGCAGCCGTGGGCTTGGCTTCGGTTGCAGCATCGGACACGAGGTTCGACAATTCATTGTCGATGTAATCCGTCAGATCATCGCGCAGTTCATCGATATCGACGCCACAGGCTTTCATTACCGCAATTGCGTCCTTGTCCTCGGTCAGCGAAAGCAGCAAATGCTCAAGCGTTGCGAATTCCTGGCGGCGCTCGGCGGCGAGAGAAAGTGCGCGGTGCAAGGCTTTTTCGAGACTGCGGGAGAAACTGGGCACTGGGTTGGTAGTCCTTTCAGGCGCAAGCGTGGAATTGATTGCCCGTTTTGTCAAATGGCGAAGTTAGAGAAGAAAGATAGGAAGGCACCGCAAAGATTAACAGGGGGCTGTGCCATCATTCCTTTTCCATGGTACATTGCAGCGGGTGGCCATTCTGCTTGGCAAAATCCATAACCTGCGTGACTTTGGTTTCGGCAACCTCGAATGTGTAGACGCCGCACACGCCAACACCCTTCTGGTGAACATGCAGCATGACGCGATAGGCGTCTTCCCGGGATTTGCTGAAATAGGTCTCAAGCACATGCACGACGAATTCCATCGGCGTGTAGTCATCATTGAGCAAGAGGACCTTGTACAGCGAAGGCTTTTTGGTTTTCGTCTTGGTCTTGGTCTTGGTCAGTACACCGCTGTCTTCGCGGTCATCGGGTTTTGCAGGGAGTCGGGCCATGGGTACTAATATAGCGTGCTTTCCGGCATTTTGTAGTCACCAAGCTCAAAGACCTGCCGTGACAAGACCGGCGGAATATCCGGCATAGAGGACGAAACCCAGCACCGATGCTGCTTCATATGCCAGATACCAGAGGCCGAATTTCCGCAGATTTGTGAAATTGAGAAGGGCTGCCAAGGTGTGCTATCCTGAAACAGGTTGGTGATGTCAGGTTAACATTTGCAATGCCCGCGCCAATCCTCGAATTCAACACATTCTGCGCCGAAGCAAGCCGATTTAAATATTATTTTTCAATGCTTTGGGGTGCCTATTTGTGGCGCTCGCGCCGGAGTTTTTCCCAATACTCAAGCCGCTTCCTAATCTCGCGCTCGAAACCGCGCTCGACGGGTGCATAGAAACGATGCGCGCCCATGGCCTCCGGGAAATAGTCCTGCCCGGAAAACCCGTCGGGTTCGTCGTGGTCATAGCGATAGCCGGTCCCGTAATCCTGCTCTTTCATCATTTTTGTCGGCGCATTGAGAATGATTTTGGGTGGCGCCAGTGAACCGGTTTCCTTGGCCTTGACCGTCGCCGCCTTGAACGCCGTATAAAGCGCATTCGATTTGGGCGCGGTCGCGAGATAGACGGTGGCCTGGGCCAACGCCAACTCGCCTTCCGGCGAGCCAAGGAAATCATAAACATCCTTTGCCGCCAATGCCTGCTTGACGGCTTCGGGATCGGCAAGCCCCACATCCTCGATGGCCATTCGCACCAAACGGCGTGCCAGAAACAAAGGATCTTCGCCCGCCGTCAACATGCGCGCGAGATAATAGAGTGCGGCGTCGGGATCAGAACCACGCACCGACTTGTGCAGTGCCGAGATCAGGTTGTAGTGGCCGTCAGCGGCCTTGTCGTAGAGCGGCAGGCGCTTTGAGACCAATTTGGCCAGACGCGCGCTATCGAGCATTGCCTCACCATCGAGCACCGCAGAAAAAATTTCCTCGACAAGATTGAGGAAATAGCGGCCATCGCCATCGGCCAAGGCGATCAACGCTTCCCGCGCCGCCGAGTCGACGGGCAGTTTGCGCTTTTCATAGTTCTCCGCCCGGCCCGCCAGCGCTGACAATGCTTCAGCATCAAGGCGGTTGAGAACCAGCACCTGGCAACGCGACAGAAGGGCACCATTCAATTCAAACGACGGATTTTCGGTTGTTGCCCCAACCAAGGTGAT
>JANNFZ010000048.1:0-14691 GCA_031380375.1 Hyphomicrobiales bacterium | reverse complement strand
AACGTCGGCGGCGAAGTGCTGTGCACGGTATTCTGAGGTAATTGAGCCATGTCACGTATCGGCAAAAAAGCAGTTCCGGTTCCCTCGGGCGTCACCGTCTCGGTCAATGGCCAGACTGTTGCCGTCAAGGGTCCGAAAGGCGAACTGAAGGAAGTCCTGAACGCCCAGGTGCTTGTCAAGATGGAACAGGGTGCTGTCAAGGTTGACCCGGTCAACCAGTCGAAGCTGGCACGCTCCTCGTGGGGCATGTCACGCACCCTCGTCGCCAACATGATGACGGGTGTGACCACGGGTTACACGAAGTCGCTGGAAATCAACGGTGTGGGTTACCGCGCCGCTGTTGCCGGAAAGAGCCTGCAACTGAACCTCGGTTACAGCCACGACGTCAACTATGCGATTCCTGAAGGCATTGAAATCAAGACGCCGAAGCCCACGGAAATCGTGGTGAGCGGCATCAACAAGCAGCGTGTTGGCCAGGTCGCGGCGGAAATCCGCGACTGGCGTGGTCCTGAACCCTACAAGGGCAAGGGCATCAAATACGCAGGCGAAACCATCTTCCGCAAGGAAGGCAAGAAGAAGTAAGGGGCTGACATCATGGCCAAGGTTACACCTATTAAACTGCGCAAGGTGCGCGTTCGCAAGACGCTTGCCAGCCGCCTCAATGGCCGTCCGCGCCTCAGCGTGCACCGTTCGGGCAAGAACATCTATGCGCAGGTGATCGACGACACCAAGGGCGTCACGATTGCAGCTGCCTCGTCGCTGGAGAAGGACCTGAAGTCCAAGCTCAAGACCGGTGCTGACAAGCAGGCTGCCGAGGCAATCGGCAAAGCCATCGCCGAGCGCGCCGTCAAGGCGGGAATTAAAGACGTGGTGTTTGACCGCGGATCATACATTTATCATGGGCGCGTCAAAGCGCTCGCCGAAGCTGCCCGTGCCGGCGGCCTCAACTTCTAAGGGATAGCGGAGCACTCATGGCTAAGGAACGTTCCGAACACGGTGATCGCAATCGTGGCAACCGCAAGGACCGCAACGAAGAGAAGGACAGCGAGTTCATCGACAAGCTGGTCCACATCAACCGCGTCGCCAAGGTGGTGAAGGGTGGCAAGCGCTTTGGCTTTGCCGCACTTGTCGTCGTTGGCGACCAGAAAGGCCGCGTTGGTTTTGGCCATGGCAAGGCACGCGAAGTGCCGGAAGCCGTGCGCAAGGCCACGGAAGGCGCCAAGCGGGCGCTCGTTCGTGTGCCGTTGCGCGAAGGCCGCACCTTGCACCATGACGTCAATGGGCGTTGGGGTGCGGGCAAGGTCACACTGCGCACTGCACCTCCCGGAACCGGCATCATTGCCGGCGGCCCGATGCGCGCTGTCTTTGAATCGCTTGGCATGGCCGACGTGGTGGCCAAGTCCACTGGTTCTTCGAACCCCTACAACATGGTCAGGGCGACGATGGATGCTTTGAAGAAGCAGACCAGCCCCCGCATGGTTGCCAACCGTCGCGGCAAAAAAGTTTCCGACGTGCTGCGTCGTGGCGGCGATGAAGCCGTTGCCGAATAAGGAATAGATCATGGCCAAGAAAGAAGCCGGCAAGACCGTTACCATCGAGCAGGTGGCAAGCCCACAGCGCAAACCCGCCGGGCATCGCGCCACGCTCGTCGGGCTTGGTCTCAACAAGATGCGCCGCCAGGCGACACTGGCTGACACGCCATCGGTTCGCGGCATGATTGCCAGGGTTGCGCATCTCGTGCGCGTCGTTGGCTAAGACAGGGAACTATACCATGAAGCTCAACGAGATTTCCGACAACAAGGGCGCCCGCAAGGTGCGCACGCGGGTTGGCCGTGGCATCGGCTCCGGCCTTGGCAAGACGGCAGGCCGCGGCGGCAAGGGCCAGACGGCCCGCAAGGGCGGCGCAAAGGCCGGTTTCGAAGGCGGCCAGATGCCAATTTACCGGCGCTTGCCAAAGCGCGGCTTCAAGAAGCCCAATCAAGTTGCCTACAATGAAATCAACCTGGCCCGCGTGCAGGTTGCTGCTGATTCGAAGCGTCTTGACGCCAAGTCGCCAGTCACTGCCGCAGCGCTTTTTGCAGCTGGTGTGATCACCAAGCTTGCCAAGGGCGGCGTGCGCCTGATCGGCAAGGAAAAATTTACGGCCAAGCTTGCCTTTGAGGTGTTTTACGCCACCAAGGGTGCGGTTGAGGCGATCGAAAAGGCTGGCGGCAGCGTGAAGATCCTGCGCCCCGCCAAGGTCGAAAAGAAGCAGGCTTGATCGCGCCGCCGGGCCTCCCCAAATAGTGTGGTCCTGGCAAACGTGAAGGTGGACAATGGCATCAACAGCCGAGCAACTTGCAGCAAATTTCAACTTCGGCGCCATTGCCAAGTCTGAAGAACTGAAGAACCGCATCTGGTTCACCTTGGGTGCGCTGATTGTCTATCGCCTTGGATCCTATATTCCCATTCCGGGCATTGACTCGATTGCCCTTGAGCAGTTCGCCAACAACAATGCCCAAGGCATTCTTGGCTGGATGAACAATTTGGCGGGCGGTGCGCTGGGCCGCATGGCCATTTTCGCACTCAATGTCATGCCCTATATTTCGGCTTCCATCATCATGAGCCTCATGACGTCGGTCTCCACGACGCTGGCGGCGCTCAAGAAGGAAGGCGAGTCGGGCCGCAAGAAAATCAATCAGTACACGCGGTATTTCACGCTGCTGCTGGCCGCCCTGCAGGCCTGGGGCATTGCCATTGGACTCGAAGGGCAGGGTGGCATCGTGACCGATCCCGGCATGTTCTTCCGCCTTTCAACAGTTGTGACGCTGACGGGCGGCACACTGTTTCTGATGTGGCTTGGCGAGCAAATTACCTCGCGGGGCATCGGCAACGGCATTTCACTGATCATCTTCTCCGGGATTGTTGCAAACCTGCCATTCGCACTTGCCTCGCTTTTTGAATTGAGCCGCACAGGCCAGCTTTCCGTCTTCGTGATCCTGGCAATCCTTGTGCTGGCCTTTGCGGTCATCGCCTTCATCGTGCTTGTCGAGCGTGGACAGCGCAGGCTGCTGATCCAGTATCCAAAGCGCCAGATCGGCAACAAGGTATCGCAAGGCGAGTCGTCACATCTGCCAATCAAAGTGAATGCCGCCGGCGTCATCCCGCCGATTTTTGCCTCATCGCTGTTGTTGCTGCCGGTCACGGTCGCCAATTTCTCGGCAGGCAAAGGCCCCGACTGGTTGAACCAGGCGACGGCACTGCTGGGCCACGGACGGCCGCTCTATCTGGTGCTGTTTGCGGCCCTCATTGTGTTCTTTGCGTTCTTCCAGACTTCGATTACGTTCAACCCGCAGGAAACCGCCGAAAACCTGAAAAAGTCAGGCGGCTTCATCCTTGGCATTCGCCCGGGTGAAAAAACCGCTGAGTTTATCGACTGGATTCTGACGCGTCTCACGGTCATCGGTGCGGCCTACCTTGTGGTCATCTGCCTGCTGCCGGAATTCCTGATCGGCTATACCGGCATTCCCTTCTATTTCGGCGGCACGTCGCTGCTCATTGTTGTGTCGGTGACACTTGACACAATGTCCCAGCTCCAGGGCCATATGCTGGCCCAGCAATATGGCAAGCTGCTCGAGAAAGCCTCGCTCCGGGGCCGGAAGAGATGAACATCATACTTCTTGGCCCGCCAGGTGCGGGCAAGGGCACACAAGCCAAGATTCTTGACGCGCGTCACGGTCTGAAACAGCTCTCCACGGGAGACATGCTGCGCAGTGCCATCGCCGCCGGAAGCGAAATCGGCCTTAAGGCCAAAGCCACTATGGACCGGGGCGACCTTGTCTCTGATGACGTGATCCTCGGCATTGTTGCAGACCGCTTGGACCAGCCCGACGTTGCGGCAGGTGTAACCTTCGACGGCTTCCCGCGCACCCCGGCCCAGGCCGAGGCATTGGACAGGATGTTGGCCGGGCGCAAGCAGAAGCTTGATGCTGTGATTGAGATGAAGGTTGATGACGAGGCGCTGGTGAAACGCATTGCTGGCCGCTTTACCTGTGCCACTTGTGGGAAGAGCTACAACGACACGTTCGCCCCAACGTCGGTGGCGGGAACCTGCGACGCCTGTGGCGGTCACACGTTCACGAGGCGCGCGGATGACAACGAGAAGACGGTCCGTGACCGGCTTCAGGTTTACAACACGCAGACCGCGCCCTTGGTTGCCTATTACGCCTCCAAGGGCAATCTGCATATGGTTGACGGCATGGCCGAGATTGCCCAGGTGACTGGGGAAATCGAGGCCGTGTTGAAGAAGGTAAAAGGCTGAAATTGCCGCTTTCTTCGGGTTGACGCCTCGGCGATTCACCCCTAAGGAGACGCCATTCTCAGTTTCACACGGGGCTCGTTCGAGGGTTTTGCCTCTCGGACGCGGCCTCATACGTTTGGGAAAACCGCTTTTGGGCGGTCAACCCGGACCCTAAATCTGGCTCTAAGCCTATGAATTGTTTGGGAGACTAACAGTGGCCCGTATTGCAGGTGTCAATATTCCAACGAACAAGCGTGTTGAAATCGCGCTGCGTTACATCCACGGCATTGGCCCAGTCAATGCCAAGGTTATTTGCACCGAGGTCAAGATTCCGGCGGCCAAGCGCGTGAACGAGCTATCCGATGCCGAAGTTCTGGCCATCCGCGAAATCATCGACCGCGATTACACGGTGGAAGGCGATCTTCGCCGCGAAGTCTCCATCAACATCAAGCGCCTGACTGATCTCGGTGCCTATCGGGGCTTGCGTCACCGCAAGGGCCTGCCGGTCCGCGGCCAACGCACCCATACCAACGCCCGCACCCGCAAGGGTCCGGCCAAGCCCATCCAAGGCAAAAAGAAATAAGTGAGGCATTCAAACAATGGCTAAAGAAGCAACAGCAGCAGCCCGCAGCGGCAAGCGCAAGGAACGCAAGAACGTTTCCTCGGGCGTGGTGCATGTGAACTCGTCATTCAACAACACGATGATCACCATCACCGACGTGCAGGGCAACACAATTTCCTGGGCCTCAGCCGGCAAGCTTGGTTTCAAGGGATCGCGCAAATCAACGCCATACGCCGCACAGGTTGCCGGCGAGCAGGTCGCCAAAGCTGCCATGGAACATGGCATGCGCACGGTTGAAGTCGAAGTCTGCGGTCCGGGTTCGGGCCGCGAGTCGGCGCTGCGTGCGCTTCAGGCCGCCGGCCTGCAAGTGACGTCGATCCGCGATGTGACGCCCATTCCGCACAATGGTTGCCGTCCGCCGAAGCGTCGTCGCGTCTGAGTCGTCTGTTGTTCCGGGCGGTATGCCCGGAGAGTGAAGAACAAGAAGGGCTGGGCGAAAACGCCCGCCGGAGGCACACGGGAAAATGAACATGCAGGTCAATCAAAAGAACTGGCAGGAACTTATCCGTCCCGCCAAGATCGATATCCAGTCGGGCAAGGACAAGCGCCGCGTCGCCACTGTTGTTGCAGAACCGCTGGAGCGCGGCTTTGGCACAACACTCGGCAATGCGCTGCGCCGCATTTTGCTGTCGTCGTTGCAGGGAGCAGCCGTCACGTCGGTTCACATTGATGGTGTGCTGCACGAGTTCTCGTCGATCGCCGGGGTCCGCGAAGACGTGACCGACATTGTGCTCAACATCAAGGAAATCGCCTTTGCCATGCATGCGGAAGGCCCAAAGCGCCTGTCGCTTCGCAAGGAAGGTCCGGGCGTGGTGCGGGCCAGCGACATCCAGCAGACCTCCGACATCCAGATTCTCAATCCTGAGCATGTGATCTGCACTCTCGACCAGGGCGCTGAAGTGCGCATGGAATTCACGGTCAACAACGGCAAGGGCTATGTGCCTTCCGAGAAGAACCGCCCGGAAGACGCGCCCATCGGGCTCATCCCAGTCGATTCAATCTATTCGCCGGTGCGCAAGGTTTCCTATCGCGTGGAAGCCACCCGCGAAGGCCAGGTACTCGACTATGACAAGCTGATCATGACCGTTGAGACCAACGGCTCCATGTCACCGGAAGATGCTGTTGCTTACGCGGCGCGCATTCTGCAGGACCAGATCTCGGTGTTCATCAATTTCTCCGAGCCTGTCGCCCATGTTGTGGAAGAACAGCGTTCGGAACTGCCGTTCAACGCCGCCCTTCTCAAGAAGGTGGACGAGCTCGAGCTTTCCGTGCGCTCGGCCAATTGCCTGAAGAACGACAATATCGTTTACATCGGCGATCTCATCCAAAAGACCGAAGCCGAAATGCTGCGCACGCCCAACTTTGGCCGGAAGTCGCTGAACGAAATCAAGGAAGTGCTGGCCCAGATGGGCCTCCATCTCGGCATGGAAGTGTCGAACTGGCCGCCTGAAAACATCGACGAGCTCGCCAAGAAGCTTGAGTCACATTACTGAGAATTGCCGTGGGCCAGCCCACGGTTTTGAGTTGAAGGAGAAGTATCATGCGTCATGGATTTAGCGGCCGCCGTTTGAACCGTACGTCCGCCCACCGCAAGGCCATGTTCGCCAACATGTCGGTTGCACTCATCAAGCATGAGCAGATTGTCACGACCTTGCCCAAAGCGAAGGACCTGCGTCCGATTGTCGAAAAGCTGGTGACGCTCGCCAAGAAGGGCGGGCTCCACGCCCGCCGCCAGGCCATTTCCGAAATCAAGGACCTGGCCCAGGTGAGGAAGTTGTTTGACGTGCTGGCGGCCCGCTACAAGGACCGCAAGGGTGGTTATCTCCGCATCATGAAGGCGGTCTTCCGCTATGGCGACAATGCGCCTGTGGCCGTCATCGAATTCGTTGACCGTGACGTGAGCGCCAAGGGCAAGGATTCAGGCCCTGTCGTCAAGAAGGTCGAAGAGGCCGAAGCCGTCGCAGCTTAAGCTGAAGGCAGGTTGAAAGTTTAAAGGTGGGCCGTGAGGTCCGCCTTTTTTGTTTGCTTCACTGCCAATCCAAAACCACCTTGCCGCTTGCTCCCTGCTTCATCAGCGCAAAGCCTTGCGCGTAGTCTTTGGCTTTGAGGCGGTGGGTGATGACTTTCCGCACATCAAGGCCTGATTGCAGCATGGCGATCATCTTGTACCAGGTCTCGAACATCTCGCGGCCATAGATGCCCTTGATGGTCAGTGACTTGAAGATGACGCGGTTCCAATCCACCGGATTTGGCTTTGGCGGAATGCCGAGCATGGCGATCTTGCCGCCCATGATCATGTGATCGACCATTTGGTCAAAGGCCGGTGGCGCTCCTGACATTTCAAGGCCGATATCAAAACCTTCCTGCATGCCCAAACGGGCCATGACATCGCGCAGGTCTTCACGCGCCACATTGACCGTGACAGCATCATTCACTTGGTTGCAGAGTTCAAGGCGGTAGTCATTGACGTCGGTGATAACGATATGGCGCGCGCCGACATGACGGCAGACGGATGCAGCCATGATGCCGATGGGACCAGCGCCAGTGATCAATACATCTTCGCCGATCAGGTCGAACGAAAGTGCCGTGTGCACGGCATTGCCCAAGGGATCGAGGATGGCGCCGATTTCATCATCGACTTCGGGTGGCAGGTGAATGGCATTGAAGGCCGGGAGCTTCAGGTATTCGGCAAAGGCACCCGGCACGTTGACGCCAATGCCCTTGGTTTCCGGATCGAGATGGAAATGCCCGGCCCGTGCCATACGGCTTTTCATGCCGATCAAATGGCCTTCACCCGAAACGCGATCACCGATTTTGACGGTGCGCACATGGGAGCCAACATCGACGACAACACCTGCAAATTCATGGCCCACCACCATCGGCACGGGAATGGTTTTCCTCGCCCACTCATCCCAGTTCCAGATATGGAGGTCAGTGCCGCAAATGCCGGTCTTGGCGACCTTGATGAGGATGTCATCGGCACCAATTTCGGGCTTCGGCTCGTCGCGGAAAACGAGGCCAATTTCAGATTGGGCTTTTACAAGGGCTTTCATGCAATCACCTTCAGTCTGCGGCCGACATTCGTGAAGGCCTTCACAGCTGCATCAATGTCATCGGTGCTGTGGGCCGCAGACATTTGCGTGCGGATGCGGGCCTTGCCTTGCGGCACCACGGGATAGAAAAAGCCGGTGACATAAATGCCCTCGGCGTAAAGTTCGCGGGCCATGTTCTGGGCGGTTTCGGCTTCGCCCAACATGACGGGAATGATTGCGTGTTCGCCGGGCAGCAGATTGAATCCTGCCTTCGCCATGGCGTCGCGGAAGCGTTTGGCATTGGCGGTCAATGTGGCCCTCAGATCATCGCCCGCTTCGGCAAGATCGATGGCTGTGAGGCTTGCCGCAACGATTGCCGGGGGTAGGGCGTTGGAAAAGAGATAGGGTCTTGCCCGTTGGCGCATAAGATTGACGATTGGCTGCGATGCCGCAATGTAGCCGCCCGCCGATCCGCCAAGCGCCTTGCCCAATGTGCCCGTGAGGATATCAACTTTCACGCCTGCGCGCGCCGGGGTACCGCGGCCTTCAGGCCCCACAAAGCCCGTGGCGTGGCAGTCATCGACCATCACCAGTGCGTCGTAGCGATCAGCGAGGGCGCGAATGCCTTTAAGGTCAGCGAAGGTGCCATCCATCGAGAAGACACCATCGGTGACGATGACGATGCGCCGGGCCTTTGCTTCCATCGCTTCTTTCAGGCGGGTTTCCAGTTCATGCATGTCGTTGTTGGCGTAGCGATAGCGTTTCGCCTTGGAGAGCCGGATGCCATCGATGATCGAGGCATGGTTAAGGGCGTCGGAAATAATGGCGTCTTCTGTGCCAAACAGGGGCTCAAACACCGCACCATTGGCATCGAAACAGGCGGCAAAGAGAATGCTGTCCTCCGTCTCTAGATAGCTGGCGATGCGGGATTCGAGTTGCCGGTGCAGGTCGGTGGTGCCGCAGATGAAACGCACCGACGCCATGCCAAAGCCGTGACTGTCGAGGGCGGCCTTGGCAGCGGCGATCAGGGCTGGGTGGTTGGCAAGGCCAAGGTAATTGTTGGCGCAGAAGTTCAAAACCTGACGCCCGCCGGCCACACCGATATGAGCCGATTGCGACGTCAGGATTTCACGCTCCACTTTCCAAAGGGATTGCGCCTTGATGGTGTCGAGTTCGGCTGCAAGTGACTGGTCAAAGGCATTCATGGGTAGCTCCTTGACACTCTATAGCTGAGCCAGAAAATCCTGTCGGTGAAAATTGGCTGCCTTCAAAACCTGTCAGCACGGGCATTGCCCCACATGCGCGCCATGTGGGTGGGGGCCGAAGTTCCGAGCAACGCGCCCTTTTCCATGAAGATGAACTGGTCTGACAGGGACTTGACCTGCCCGTCTCCCACCCGGCGCATGATGTGATAGGGCCTGAGTTCCGCCGGGCTCAAATGTCCTGCCGCCGCCAGCATTTCGGCCAGTGATTTGATCGTCTCCCGGTGGAAGTTTGCCACGCGGGTGGCTTTGTCCTCGACCACAATGGCCCTCTGCCGCGACGGATCTTGCGTGGTGACGCCTGTCGGGCAGTGGCCGGTGTGGCAGGTCTGGGCCTGGATGCAGCCCACGGCAAACATGAAACCCCGTGCCACATTGCACCAATCAGCGCCCAGCGCATGGGCCCGCGCCATGTCAAAACCGGTGATGATCTTGCCCGCAGCGCCGATGCGGATTTGTTCGCGAATTCCGGCTCCCGTCAACGCCGAATGCACGAAGGCGAGGCCATCGCGGAGCGGCATGCCGAGATTGTCGATGAATTCGGCAGGGGCTGCACCCGTGCCACCCTCCTTGCCGTCAACCACGATGAAGTCTGGCCCGTGGCCCAATTCCATGATGGCCTTGACGATGGCGAAGAATTCGGTGCGGTGGCCGATGCACAGTTTGAAACCCACCGGCTTTCCGCCCGAAAGCTCCCGCAATTGCTGAATGAACTTCACGAGTTCCAATGGCGTTGAAAAAGCCGAATGGCGGGCCGGTGAAATGCAATCAACACCAAGAGGCACGCCACGGATTCTGGATATTTCCTCCGTAACTTTGGCGGCCGGCAAAACACCGCCGTGGCCGGGCTTGGCGCCCTGGCTAAGCTTGATTTCGATCATCTTGACTTGGGGATCGCGCGCCGCTTCGGCAAAGCTTTCGGCTGAAAATGTGCCGTCAGCGTTGCGGCAACCAAAATAGCCGGAGGCTATTTCCCAGATGAGATCGCCACCAAATTCCTGGTGATAGGGGCTGATTGATCCTTCGCCTGTGTCATGGGCAAAGCCACCGATTTTTGCACCCTTGTTCAAGGACCGGATGGCATTGGCCGAAAGCGAACCATAACTCATGGCTGAGATATTCAGCACCGAAGCGTCATAGGGTTGGGTGCAATCGGGTCCGCCGATTTTCACACGGAACAGGTCCTTGGCCAAAGGCGTTGGCATCATGGAATGGAGCATCCATTCATGGCCCTCGCCATAGACATCGCCTTGCGTGCCGAAAGGTTTCTTGTCGAGCTGGCGCTTGGCGCGCTGATAGACGATGGCGCGCTTCTCGCGGGGGAATGGCCTGCCGTCGGTATCGGCCTCGAAGAAATACTGGCGCATCTCGGGCCGTATTTTTTCAAAGAAAAAGCGCAGGTGCCCGATGATCGGATAATTGCGCAGAATGGCATGGCGGGTTTGGGTGAGGTCGCGGAAACCAACCACCGTCAATGAACCGGCAAGGAGAAGGGGCAGCCAGAGAGAGTTGGCGTTTTGCGGGAACAGCAGCATCGACAGCGCGAAGGCCACCGTCGCAAACAAGGAAAGCGATAGCGGCAGAAAACGCCCCTCAACGGCTTGTGCCAGCAAACGAACCATGTGTTCCTCCCGAGTCCCAACTCAAGGCTGAATCGACGGACTTGGCAAGGGAAGGCTCGTTGCCTGTGATCACATCTCGAGAACGTTTTCCACAGCCACAACCTTGTGGTCGCCATAGCCGTTGAAGCGGGTCGATGTCGCAATGCCATAGGCCCCCAATGTTCCGAATTCGATGACGTCACCTTCCTTGATCCCGGCATAGAGGTCTAGTCGGTGCGGCAATACATCGAGGGGGTCGCAGGTGGGGCCGAAGACCTTCCAGGACTTGGCAACGCCTTCAAGTTCCACACCATCGCGGAAGATGCGGAAAGGTGGTTTCAGGTCCGGCACCTGCATGTATTCCATGAGGCCACCATAGACGCCGTCGTTGATGAATATGTCGTCGCCATCGGTGCAGACGAGCTTGATGCGGGTCAGAAGCGACATGCAGGTGGCCACAAGACCACGGCCCGGCTCGCACTCAAGTGCCGGGCGCTGGTCGCCAAAGGCCTTGATCACAGCTTGCTCAATGGCCCGGAAAAACACCTCGGGTTCGGGCGCAGTCGAAAGTTCGTAGTTGGCGGGGAAGCCGCCACCGACATTGAGCTTGCCCACGGTCACTCCAGCATTTCGGGCGATGCGGGCCGCAGCTTCAATATGGCGCACATAGACCTGCGGTTCCTTGCTTTGCGAGCCCGGGTGGAAGGTGAGGACGGGAACGTAACCAAGTTTCTGGGTGAGTTGCAGCAGTTCCACGGCGATGTGCTCGGGGGCGCCGAATTTGGTTGAAAAATCATGGGCCGAGGTCCCGCGTTCGCGGGGCAGGACCATGCGGACCGCCAACTCCACCTTGGGATCGGCACCGATCACGTCATGGATCTTTTGCACTTCCTCGCGGCAATCGACAGCGAAACGGCGGCAGCCATAGTTCTTGTAGGCGTCCTCAATCTCGCGCCGCGACTTCACGGGATTGTGGTAGTGGAACGCCGCCTGTGTGGTGGCCGCCATGACCGACTTCATTTCATGGACGCTCGCAACATCCCACGTGTGAATGCCGGCAGCGGCAAGCGTCGCCAGCACTTCAGGACTCGGGTTGCATTTGACGGCATAGGTAACTTCGCCGGGGAAATTGGCGATGAACTGCTGGGCGCGGGCATTCAATTCGCTGGCCGAGAAGCAGAACAGGGGTTCATCAGGATTGAGCGCCCTCGCAACGTCGCCGGCATGGGCAAAGGACTTGCGTTCAAAGGCGGGCTTTAAAACAGTGGCGGTTGTCATTGCGGGGGCTCCATTAATCACTGCTTATGTGCCGCAATTTTCTGACGGCTTAAAGACGGCATTGTGTTGCGTTTCGCCGGATGTTTCGTCATAATAACGGGAAATCCGGCGGAGTGCACAGATGACGACCAAGGACGAGGAACTGATCTCCCTGTTGCGACTCAATGCACGGGAGCCTGTGGCGGCGCTGGCACGCAAACTTGGTGTGTCGCGGACGACAGTACAGGACCGTTTGAAGCGCCTTGAAAGTGACGGAACGATTGCGGGCTACGCAGTGAAGTTGGGCCGAGACCGTGGAGGGGCTAGCGTGGCCGGACTCATCACGCTCGGCGTCGAACCCAAAAAACAGATTGATGTGGCAAATGTCGTGGCCAAAATTCCCCATGTGGAAACGCTTTTTGCGGTGAGCGGCAAGTTTGATTTCGTGGCCATGGTGCGCACCACAACGCTGGAACAGATTGACCAGCTGATTGACAGGATCGGCATGTTGCCGGGTGTCACTGAGATTGAAACGTCGGTCATTCTTTCGACAAAAGTGGACCGGAGGTAGCAACTATCGCGGGCTTGACCCGAAGCAGCGAATGCACCACTTGAGGCGCAACAGAACTGGAATCCTTTCATGAAGCAGATGCTTGCTGCCGCTTTGGCGATCACATTCTTCGCCGCAACTGCGGTGTTTGCTGAGACAAAGCAAGTGCCGCAATCAGTGGCCGAGATCACGTTGTCCTATGCGCCGCTGGTGAAGCGGACAGCCCCTGCTGTGGTCAATGTCTATGCCAAGACCATGGTCGTGCAGCGCGAGGAAGATCCGTTCTTCCGGCGCTTCTTTGGCGAGGGTGGCAGTTTCGGCAGGCCGCGCGAACGGGTGCAGAATTCCCTTGGTTCCGGCGTCATCGTGGAAAAGAGCGGCTTCATCGTCACCAACAACCATGTGATCAAGGACGGCACGGATATCCGTGTGGTGCTCGCAGACAAGCGCGAATTTGAAGCGAAGCTGATGCTGACCGACGAACGCACGGACCTTGCCATCCTGAAGATCAACACGGGCGGAGAGGAGCTGTCGGCCCTTGGCCTTGCTGATTCTGATGACCTTGAAGTCGGCGATTTGGTGCTGGCCATCGGCAATCCCTTCGGCGTCGGGCAAACTGTGACCAGCGGCATTGTCTCGGCTCTGGCGCGGACACGCGTCGGCGTCAGCGACTACCAGTTTTTCATCCAGACTGATGCGGCGATCAACCCCGGCAACTCCGGTGGTGCCCTTGTCAACATGCAAGGCGAGCTTGTGGGCATCAACACGGCAATATTTTCACGTAGTGGCGGGTCCGTGGGCATCGGCTTTGCCATTCCGTCGAATATGGTGGCAACCGTGGTGCAGACCGCCGAGCAGGGCGATGCAAAAATCAGGCGACCGTGGCTCGGCGTCGAGCTACAGGATGTAACACCGGACCTTGCCGAGAGCCTGGGCCTCGCCCGGCCCGAAGGTGCGCTCATCGTCAAATTGCATCCGGAGAGCCCTCTGCTGGCTGCGGGCCTTAAGCGCGGTGACGTGATCATCGGTTTTGATGGCAGGACAATCGACAGCGCCCAGGAATTTGGCTTCCGCGTTGCAACTGTGAAGATCGGCGAAAACCGCATTGTCGAGTATCGCCGCGACAATATTGATGTCGAAGCACGGCTCGCCATGGTTGCGGCCCCGGAAACAACACCCCGCAACGAAACCGACATCAAGGCTGGATCGCCTTTTGCCGGCATGCGTGTGGCCGATCTGTCGCCTTCGGTTGCGGAGGAAGTCGATCTTTCTGCCGATGCAACCGGCGTGGTGGCCTTTGACGTGAACAAGGATCCCGCGCGCCGTTTCTTTAAGAAGGGTGATGTGATCCTTGGCGTCAACGGTGGGGAAATTGCCGACGTGGCGGCACTGCAAACGCTGCTGGCTGATCCGCCACGGCGCTGGAGCATCGAGATTTTGCGCGGGCAGAAGAAGCTCGTGCTGCAATTGCGCTGATGTCGAATCTCTTCGAGGCCAGCGGCATGACTGAGAGTGGACCGCGCCCGCTCGCCGACCGCTTGCGACCAAAGAGCCTGGGTGAGGTTGTGGGCCAGGATCACCTTGTTGGACCGGATGGCACACTGACCCGCATGCTGGCTTCCGGGCGGGTTCCATCCATAATTCTCTGGGGACCACCGGGCACCGGCAAAACCACCATGGCGCGGCTTCTGGCGGGTGCCACGGGTCTTGTATTTGAGCAAATGTCAGCGGTCTTTTCAGGCGTTGCTGATCTGAAACGCGTCTTTGACCAGGCCCGGATGCGCCGGGAACAGGGGCGTGCAACCCTGTTGTTCGTCGATGAAATCCACCGCTTCAACAAATCTCAGCAGGATTCCTTCCTGCCCTATGTAGAAGACGCCACGATCACGCTGGTGGGGGCGACCACCGAAAATCCCTCCTTCGAGTTGAACGGCGCTTTGCTGTCGCGGACGCAGGTGCTGGTGCTGAACCGGCTGGACGCTGACGCCATGACGGCCCTCGTTGGCCGCGCTGAAATGTTTGAGAAGCGCCCGCTGCCGGTTGATACACAGGCTTTGGCGGCGTTGATTGCCATGGCCGATGGGGACG
>JANNFZ010000020.1:0-7460 GCA_031380375.1 Hyphomicrobiales bacterium | reverse complement strand
CCCTCGTTGCAGCCTTCCTTGGTGCCACGGGATTTTTCCACGAGCCGCAGATAGTCGAGGACCGTCTGCATGGGGTTTTCGATGCGGTGGCGCACCACCACACCCCGGCGCAGAAACTGGATGGCGTCGGACATCATGGTCAGGAACCGCGATAGGTCGAATAGCCATGCGCCGAAAGGAGCAGGGGCACATGATAATGGGTCTGTGCTTCCGACAGCCCGAAACGGATGGGAATGACATCAAGGAAGGGCGGCGACGACATCGGGGCACCCGTGCGATGCAGATAGTCTCCGGCCCGGAAGCGCAGTTCATAGATGCCAGACTTGTAAGCATCGCCACTCAACATGGGCTCGTCCACCCGGCCGTCGCTGTTGGTCTGGGTTGTTTTCAGCAATTTTGCCTCGCCGCTCATGAGCCAAAGCTCGATCACCAGTCCCGCCGCAGGTTTGCCGAGTGCGGTGTCGAGCACATGTGTGGTCAGTTTGCCCATAGTCTTTGGAAAGCCGTCCCTTTTGCCGGAGCGGTCTCGGGCCACCCGCAGTCCCTAATTCCTAACACCAAAGCCCCGCGCACAGAAGCCCAAGATTGCATCTGGCCCTGTCAAACCTCCCGACAGGCTCCACGACCACCACATGCCCCCTCGACGGCGCTGGAAAAGCCGCGTTAGAGTGCCGTCACCACAGGGAGACACAATCATGAACATGAAATCAATCTTTGCCGCTGCCTTTGCGGCAATTCTGATGAGCGGAACGGCACTTGCCGACAAAGTGGTCATTTCCAACTGGGATGGCTACATGCCCAAGGACATGGCGGAGAAATTCAAGGCCGCCACCGGCCTTGACCTCGAAGTGGCGGTTCACGCCACAAACGAAGAAATCATGGGCAAGGTCACTGCCTCCGGCGGCGAAGGCTTCGATGTGTTGTTTGTGTCGTCTCCCTTTGCCGAAGCCCTCAACCAGTTGGGCCTGCTTGCCGTCGTTGACCCGGCCAAGGTGCCCAATCTCAAGAACCTCTACCCTGAGGCCACGCAACTGAAGCATGATCCCGGCAACACCTTCTCGGTGCCCTATGCCTGGGGCACCACCGGCATTTGCTACCGTTCTGACCTCGTGAAATCGCCGCCCACCAGCTGGAATGACCTGTTGACACCAGCCGATGACGTGAAGGGCAAACTCACTATGCTGGCAACCGACCGCTGGCTCATGGCGGCGGGGTTCCTCGCCAATGGCATGTCAGTCAATGATGTAGCGCAAGGCGATCTCGACAAGGTCCGCGACCAGCTTTCGGCGGCCAAGAAAACCCTGCTCGCCTATGATGACACAACTTTCTATTCCAAACTCGTGTCAGGCGAGAGTGTCATGGCCCATGCCTGGGACGGCTGGTGCAACTACGGCATCGCCGAAAACCCGGCGATCAAATATGTGATCCCCAAGGAAGGCTCCGATCTCTGGGTTGACACCATGGTGATCACCAAGACGGCGAAGAACCCCGAAGGGGCTGCAAAGTTCATCGACTTCGTGTTGTCGGCGGAAAACGGCAAATGGGTGGTCGAAAACATCATGTACAAGTCACCGAACAAGGCGGGCATGGATGCCGTCGATCCCGCCATGCTCACGCAATATCCGAACATGGCGATCACCCCTGCGGAACTCCTGAAATATGAGCAGCTCCGCGATCTCGGAGCCGGTGCCAAGCCCTTTGCCAAGGCGGTCTCGGAAGTGATGGCGGCGAAGTAACAAGGATGTTGCCCTCTCCCGTCATAGATGGGAGAGGGTGCCCGAAGGCCGGGAGAGGGCCCTCTTCCGCCCTTCGGGCACCTTCCCCTATGCTTTGCACGGGGGAAGGCAAAAGTTTCTTGAGCGAACCCTCATGACACATAATCGCAGCGCATGGCTTCTCATGGCACCGGGCCTTGTCTGGCTTGTGGCGCTTATGGTGGTGCCTTGTGCGCTGATTTTTGGCCTGACGATTTTTGAGCGCGGCACTTATGGCGGCATCGACTGGAATGTCATGACGCTCGATAATCTGCGCCGCGCCGCTGATCCCCTCTATGCCACCATCCTCTGGGACAGCGCCCGCATTGCGGGGATTGCCACGCTCGTTGCCTTGCTCGTCGGCTACCCGGCAGCCTATGCCATCGTGAAGGCGCCAGAACGCTGGCAGACGGCTTTGCTCTTTCTCGCCATACTTCCCTTCTGGACCAATTATTTGATCCGCACCTATGCCTGGATCGTGCTCCTTAATCCGGCGGGGCTGATAAATACGGCACTGATGAAACTTGGCCTCATCGCGTCGCCCTTGCCGCTTCTCTATAATGAGTTCGCCGTGGTGCTGGGCCTTGTCTATAACTACACGCCCTTTGTCATTCTGGCGGTCTATTCAGCGCTGCAGCGCCTTGACCCAAGCTATGCCGAAGCTTCCCGCGATCTTGGTGCCACGGCGGCAACGACATTTTGGCGCATCACGCTGCCCTTGACGGCAGCAGGTGTGGCGGCCGGTGCGGTGTTTGTGTTTGTGCTTTCCATCGGCAATTTCGTGACGCCTGATCTTTTGGGCGGCGGCAAATTTCAGATGGCCGGCAATCTGATCTATGACCAGTTTCTCTCAGCCCGCGATTGGCCGTTTGGCGCAACACTCGCAGGCCTGTTGATCGGCCTGATGACAATCGTGCTTTTTGTGCAAGCGCTGGCCACGGGCCGTGTCGCGGACCGGGGTCGCTGATGCCGCGTCTCCTCAACATTCACCTTGGTGCAGTATTCGCCTTTCTCTATGTGCCGATTGCCGTATTGATGGTGCTGTCGTTCAACAAGGCGGGCCTGCCGACGGCCTGGGGCGGCTTCTCGACGGAATGGTACGGCAAGCTTCTGGCCAATCCCAAGATTCAGTCCGCCGCCTGGAATTCGCTGGTGGTAGCCGTTGTTTCCACAGCCATCGCCACCACGCTCGGAACCTTGTTGGCCATCGGCACCGAACGGGCAAGGCCTTCGGCGACGCGCGAAGCGCTGCTTTTTGCCCCCATGATCATTCCCGACATCGTACTGGCCATCGCACTCCTGTCCTTCTTCACCCTCATCAAGTTCACGCTTGGCCTTCATTCCATCATCATGGCCCATGTGGTCTTCAACATTGCCTTTGTCTGTGCAGTGGTCAGGGCGCGGCTCAAAAGCTTTGATTGGTCATTGGTTGAAGTGTCGCGTGATCTTGGGGCCACGGCATTGACGACGTTCTTTTACATCACACTGCCGCTCATCCTGCCTTCGGTCATTGCCGGGGCATTGCTCGCCTTCACGCTGTCCATCGATGAATTCATCATCGCCTATTTCACGGCGGGGGCCGGGCAATCCTCGACAACTTTGCCCATGCAGATCTATGCCATGATCCGTTTTGGCGTCACCCCGGAGATCAACGCCATGGCCACACTGGTCATGGGCTTCAGTTTTGTGATTGTCCTCCTCGCGCAGAGGTTCAATCGCGGGCGCATTCCCGGAAGCTGAAGACTTTGCTAGAGAACACCATCACGGAGAACGTCATGGCCAAAAAGCCCGCCAAAAATGCACGAAAGAAACCAAAAAAAGTGATTGCCCTTTTCCCGGAAGCCGCCTTTGGCCCGGCGCTGAATTCGGTAGGGATAGGCCAGGCCCTGGAGAAACTTGGCCACAAGGTCGTGTTCCTGTCGGACCCGGGTTTTCTCGATGTCTACAAGGGCTATGGCTTCGAGGCCCATGCCGTCAATCTCTCGGAACCCTTGCCGCCTGAGGAAATGGCCAAGTTCTGGGTCGATTTCATCAACGGCCACATCCCCAATTTCCGGAAGTCTCCCTATGAACAGATCGACAATTATGTGAAGGGCTGCTGGGAGATGATCGTCGACACGGCGAAATGGGCAGAAAAGGACTTGCCCGGCGTGCTCGCCAAAGTGCAGCCTGATGTCATCTGCGTCGACAATGTCATTCTGTTTCCCGCCATCAAGCGTTACGCCAAGGATAACAACAAGCCGTGGGTGCGCGTCATTTCATGTTCCGAAAACGAGATTGAGGATCCTGATATTCCGCCCCATCTCTCAGGCTGTGGAGCCTCGGACAAAAAAGGCCACGCGGCCTATCGCAAACGATTCAACGCGGTCATCAAGCCAATCCACGACAATTTCAACGCTTTCCTCAAATCCGTGGACGAGAAGAAATACCCGCTTGGCCAGTTTTTCGAGGCGAGCCCGCACATGAACATCCTGCTCTATCCAACCGCCGTGAAGTTCAAGCGCAAACACAAGCTATCGCCAAAGCAGTTCCAGTATCTTGAGGGCTGTGTGCGCAAAGACGTGGCCTGGAAGGTGCCAACCTTCAAGGTCAACACTGACAAGCCACTGCTTTATGTGAGCTTTGGCTCGCTGGGTTCGGGCGACACGGAGCTTTTGAAGCGACTCATCACGTCACTTTCGAAAATGCCGCTGCGCGCACTTGTCAATGTCGGCGACTATCTTGATCAGTACACGGATATTCCAGACAACATCATCATCGACAAATGGTTCCCTCAGCCTTCCGTCATTCCCAAGGTCGATGGGGTCATCCACCATGGCGGCAACAACTCCTTCACCGAATGCCTGTATTTCGGCAAGCCCGCCATCATCATGCCTTACGTCTGGGACGGCCATGACAATGCCACCCGCGTCGATGAAACGGGCCACGGCTTCAAACTTGATCGCTACAATTGGACCGACGCGGAACTGCAGGCGAAGATCATGGCGATGTTGACCGACAAGACGATGAAGGCGCGATTGAAAAAAACCAGTGCCGGCATGAAGGCCAAGCACGGCCCGACCAAAGCCGCCAAGGTGATCGACGGGCTTCTCCGTCGCAAGGTTTCCTGATGACGACCAAATTTGAATCAACAGCACCCCATTTGGAAAACCCGGCGACCTATGCCGGACCCTTGAAGGACTGGGGCTTTCAGCCCAACCCCATTGCGGGCAATTCAAAGTCTGACGGTGTGCTTCTTTACAAGGGCCCGAACGGCGAGCCGGAAGTGGGCCTCTGGCAATGCAGTCCCGGCACTTGGCCGCTTTCAATCCCGCGCGATGAGGTTTGCCATTTCGTGTCGGGCCGCGCCACTTACACCCATGTGGATGGCGAGGTGATTGCTATTGAACCTGGCACACTTGTGTTGTTCAAGACGGGCTGGACTGGCACCTGCACGGTGCATGAAACCATGCGCAATGTTTACATGTTGAGATGATGATGACCCTGAAACCCGAAAGTTCCGCCCCGCATATTGTGAATCCGGAAACCTATCCCGGCCCGTTCAAGGACTGGGGGCTGGTCCCCACCATGATCGAGGGGACGAGCCGCACTTCTGGCCTTGTCCTTTACAAAGGCCCGAAGGGCGAGAGTGAAACCGGCATCTGGATTTGCACGCCCGGTTACTGGAACTGCCATGTCACAAGCGATGAATTCTGCCACTTCCTGTTGGGGCGCTGCACCTACACGCATGAATCAGGTGAAGTGATTGAGATCGTGCCAGGCACGGCGGCGTTTTTTCCAAAGGACTGGAAGGGGACATGTCGCGTCCATGAGACCATCCGCAAAGTCTATATGATCAGGTAGCAGCCCATGAAAACCCGCGCAGCAGTCGCCTGGGAGGCAAAGAAGCCCCTCACCATCGAAACGATCGACATTGCGGGCCCAAAGTCCGGCGAAGTGTTGGTGGAAATCATGGCCACAGGCATCTGCCACACTGATGCCTACACGCTGTCCGGTCTCGATTCGGAAGGTAAATTTCCTGCGGTCCTCGGCCACGAAGGCGCAGGCATTGTGCGCGAAGTGGGAGCCGGAGTCACATCGGTAAAAGTCGGCGACCATGTCATCCCGCTTTACACGCCGGAATGCCGTGCTTGCAAAACCTGCCTCTCCCAGCGCTCAAATCTGTGCACGTCGATCCGCGCCACCCAAGGCCAGGGCCTCATGCCCGACAAGACATCGCGCTTCTCGCATGGCGGAAAAGAAATTTTCCACTACATGGGCTGCTCGACATTCTCCAATTTCACCGTGTTACCCGAAATCGCAGTTGCCAAGGTGCGCGAAGACGCACCCTTCGACAAGATCTGTTACATCGGCTGTGGCGTGACCACAGGCATTGGTGCTGTCATCTACACGGCGAAGGTCAGGCCCGCATCCACGGTTGCGGTTTTTGGCCTCGGCGGCATCGGCCTCAATGTCATTCAAGGTGCGCGCATGGTCGGCGCAAACAAGATCATCGGCATTGACCTCAACCCATCAAAAGTCGCCATGGCCCGGAAATTCGGCATGACTGACTTCATCAACCCCGATGAAGTTGGCCGTGACAAGGTGGTGCAGGCCATCCAGGACTTGAGCGATGGTGGCGTTGACTATTCCTTTGAATGCATCGGCAATGTCCACACCATGCGCCAAGCGCTGGAATGCTGCCATCGGGGTTGGGGTGAATCGATCATCATCGGCGTGGCACCTTCAGGCACCGAAATTTCAACACGACCCTTCCAGCTGGTCACGGGCCGCGTGTGGAAAGGCTCGGCCTTTGGCGGTGCCCGGGGACGGACCGACGTGCCGAAGATTGTCGATTGGTACATGGAGGGAAAGATCAACATTGATGATCTCATCACCCATGTCATGCCCTTGGACGAGATCAACACCGCTTTCGACCTCATGCATGAGGGCAAGAGCATCCGGAGTGTGGTAACTTATTGAATCACGCCCGCTTGTGGCCGCATATCGTCCTTTGAAATGCCGGCGACCGACACGGGCTTCTTCATGGCATCGCGGCGGAAAGGTTCGCCCAGTTCCTGGTTGAGCACGACTTCGATAAATGTCGTTTCGCTGCGTTTCATCTGGCCTTCGATGGCGGCGCTGAGTGCGGACTTTAATGTTTCCGTGTTGCGCACCTGCACGCCCTTGACACCGCAAGCCTGTGCCACTTTGGCATATTCGACACCGAGATTGAGTTCGGTGCCGACAAAGTTATCGTCAAACCACAATGTCGTATTACGTTTTTCCGCACCCCATTGATAGTTGCGGAAAATGACCATGGTGATCGCCGGCCAGTTGTTGCGGCCGATGGCCGTCATCTCGTTCATGGAAATGCCGAATGCCCCGTCACCCGCAAAGCCGACAACAGGTGTTTGAGGTTTGCTGATTTTCGCACCGACGATCGAAGGCAGGCCATAGCCACATGGGCCAAACAGCCCAGGTGCCAGATATTTGCGGCCCTCGTCAAAACTTGGATAGGCGTTGCCGATGGCGCAATTGTTGCCGATGTCGGAGGAGATGATGGCGTCGCGCGGCAGCACCGCCTGGATGGCGCGCCAGGCCATGCGCGGGCTCATGCGATCAGGCTCGCGGCGCCGCGCCCGGTCATTCCAGTTGGTGCCGGGATCATCGTCTTCATGGTCCATGGAGGAGAGGGCTTGTGCCCACGCTGATTTTGTTTGGTGG
>JANNFZ010000030.1:0-8063 GCA_031380375.1 Hyphomicrobiales bacterium | reverse complement strand
CATGGCCGTTTCAATGGCAGCGACACCACCCTCGGCGACACTGAACTTCTTGATCTGGCGGAAAATCATGGTCGCTCCTCAGCTGCAGTTTGAACCGGCGGGATAGGGTTCATTGCGGAACATGGCAAAGCCCACGAGCCTGCGAATCTGGTCGTCGCCCATGTTGCCGAAAAATCCCATGAAAAAGGGCAGGGTGAATTCCCAGTCATAGGTGGCAACGATCGCCACGGCCTGCGATGGCTGGCCGCAGTTCCACGACGTTGAAACCGCCGAGCCGCCATAGGACGGTCCGACTGTCAGCATGTTGGGAAGGGCTGCTTGCAGTGCCGTGTAGGACGCCTGGGCGTTGACATAGACCTGGACCTTGGTGTTGCAGGCGATGATGATATTGAGCGTGTCACAGATATAATTTGCCTTGAGCGTCGCCGCCGACATGGCCGCTGACTGGGCCTGGCCAGTACGGACTTGCCGGGCCGCTTCCTGGACGCTCGATTGCAGGACATATTCGGTGAACATCATCAGGCCGGTCTCAATGATGACGCCAAGCACCAGCATGAAAGGACCAATGACCAGTGCAAACTCGACAGCGGTGGCACCGCTTTCGTCGCGCTGCATGCGCGCCAGAGCACGATCACCTTTGGCCAATGCGGTCAACGGTGATGTACGTGCTCGCCAATTGAATATTCGATCGCGTTTTGCAAGTTTTGGATGGCCCATCCAAAACTCGCCGCGATCTAGAGCACGGCGCAACATCTGCCCCAGGAATTCCCGCATTTGCCGTTGTCTCCCGCGAAATCGCCACGTGATCTCAAACATCCGATATCAGATCGGGCTTTCCAAGATTTGAACCATTTGGGTAAAATTTTAGACAATTGCAGGGTGAATTGGTGCCCGGCAAATATAAACCGGCGGGTTGGCCGCCGGTTCGGGAACCCGAAATCGCAGATTTTGCTATTGCGGCGCCGCCGGCGCGTCCGATTTTGAGTCGTCCTGGCCGGTCGCCAGCTTGATCTTGGTCTTGATCTGTTGGGCGATCGTGTCGTTGTAAACTTTTTCGTCGCCAACCTGCAGTTCCGATTCGCACAAGGGCGCGCAATTGTAGCTGAAACGCACTGCCGGGGCGGTGCTCCCCACGAACACAGCCACCAGGTTGTCACCCGTATGCTTCACCGAAACGTCAAAAGCTGAAATTTTTTCGCCGTCCTGGTCGAGAATGATGACATTGGTTGTGCCGAATGTCCGGCCGTGGATCAAAACCTTGTCACCCACGACAGTGATGTCGGCAATCATCGGGTTGCCGATGACAACAGCGCCTGGCTCGCCCTTGATTTTCATGATCATTGATTGATCCACCTCGATGGTCTTTGTTTCGGCCAAAGCCAGGCCGCTGCCGGCAACCGACAAGAGGAAACAGGTGGCAAGTGTCTTGAACGCAGGACGCATTTCTGTGAACCCCAAGTCTATGAACTCCAAGGCGCACTTTGCACCCGATCGTCGGCACTCTGGCATGTGAATGGTTTATCTTCTCTTACCAAACCCGGCCTGCCACGCCGCCGTGGGGGCATGATTAAAACTTTCTTGAATGGCTCAAACCTTTGATAACCTCAGCTCAAACTCGCTGCCGGAGCCTCAAACCTGTACCTGGAAATTTACCCCGTGTTAAAACGACCGCGTTAACTTGGGCCCATGTTCAGCGCTTTGGGCGTGGTGTCCAATCCGAATTGAGCAGGTGCAGTTAGTTGAGTTTGGAGTTTACAATGAAGAAGTTTTTCAAGGACGAATCCGGCGCCACCGCCATTGAATATGGCTTGATTGCCGCTGCCATGGGCCTTGCCCTCGTCACCGCGATGCCGATCCTGGCTTCGTCCATCACCGGCAAGTTCTCTTCGCTCGCCGGCCACATCACCTCTGGTACGTAATACCAGGCTGGCTGGCGACAGCCAAAACAGAATTCGGGGGCAAAATCCTCCAAACAACCGCCGGGACACGCAAGTGCCCGGCGTTTTGTTTGCCAAAATGACGAACGCGGTTAACCCAACCTTTACGTGGGCCGTGGGAAGCTTGGGTCTCAATCCATCCAACTTGCCTGCCGGATCCTTCCATGCTCCACACCCTTTCGCTTTCCCTTCTTCCGCTGCTGATGATCGCCGCTGCCGTCAGCGACGTTGCAGCCATGAAAATCCCGAATTGGCTGACGGCCCTCACGGCACTCAGTTTTTTCCCAATGGCGCTGCTTATTGGCATGCCGCCAATCGACATGGCGTGGCACGTGGCGGGCGGTGCGGCCCTCTTTGCAGTGGGTTTTGTGCTGTTTTCCGTTGGCCTCTATGGCGGCGGCGACGCCAAATTGATGGCCGCCGCCGGGCTCTGGTTCGGCACTGCCCAGACCATGCCGTTCCTGCTGGCGACCGTTGCTGTTGGCGGACTTCTCTGCCTGGCTTTCATGGCCTGGGCGTTCCTCGTTTTCACCTTCGACCTGCACGGACCTGAGGGTGCGAAAGGTCGCGGCCTCATCAAGCAGATGATGAGCCTCAATGTGCCTTATGGGCTTGCCATCGCGGCGGGTGCCATCATCGCTTTTCCGGGAACGCCATGGGTAAATGTTGCTTAAGCGCGCCCGCCAACCGGGCATTAACCAAATTTTTTCGAATCCGTCCGAAAGATGGGTTCCGGATGGGTGCGCGGGTTGCGCGTTGTGAGGACTTGAAATGAGTAAAATGCGCATTGTGATGTTCGGCCTTGCTTTGGGTTCGGCCGCCATCGCAGGTATTCTTGCCAAGGGTGTGATCGGCAAGAAGGCCAAGGTCGAGACCCAGATCGTCACCAAGATCGAAACCGTCGATGTCCTGATTGCAGGCGCCGATGTGCAGGTCGGCGAAAAGCTTGGACCTGGCACGATCACATGGAAATCCTGGCCCGAAGCCAATGTCCTCGACGTGATGATCACCAAGGACGAGATGCCAGACGCCGAACAGGAACTCGCGGAAGCCCGCGCTTCCGGTCCCATCTACATGGGTGAGGCCATCATCGAAAAGAAATTTGTCAAGGCGGGTCTTGGCGGTTTCATGAGCGCCATCCTGCCGAAGGGCATGCGGGCCATTTCCATGGCCATTTCGCCGCGCGCTTCGGCGGGCGGCTTCATCCTGCCCAATGACCGTGTAGACATTATCCTGACCAAGAAGCTTCCGGGCCAAGGCGCCATCGTCAAGAGTGAGACCGTCATATCAAACGTCCGCGTACTCGCCATCAACCAGATCCTGCGCAAAGTGCAGGAAGGCGATGAAGTGGCCCTGAAGGAAGTCGAAACCGCAACCTTCGAACTGACCCAGTTGCAGGCCGAAGTGCTGGCCAAGGTCGAAACCGAGGGTGAACTTGCGCTGGCCCTGCGCTCCATCGCCGAGAATGACGGCAAGGACATGGAACAGGGCCCGCAGCTCGCAGAAAAATACAGGGGCGGTGCCAAGCAACGCTCCAGTGACACGGTCTTCATCCGGGCCGGCATTGAAACCTACGCAACCAATCCGTGAGACTTGAGGAAAAGATGTTCTGCAACAATCAATCATACCTCCGGACGGGCCTGATGAACGCTGGTGTCCTCGCCGCAAGCCTGTTGACTGCGGCCACGCTGGCGCTCGGCGTCAATGCCGCACTGTCGACCAAGGCTTCGGCAACCGACATCAACGCAGCATCGGCCGAGGAATCCGGCCGCTTTGTGCGGATCGGCCTCAATAAATCGGTGGTGGTCAGGCTTCCCGCCGAAGCCCGCGATGTCATTGTCGGCAACAATGACATCGTTGATGTCGTCGTGCGCTCCAAAAACACAGCTTATCTGTTTGCCCGCAAAACCGGCCAGACAAATGTTTTCTTCTTTGACCGCGAGGGACAGCAGATCCTCGCCCTCGACCTTGAGGTAGCACTCGATGTCACCGGCCTGCGCAAGCTCCTGAACCGCTCGCTGCCCGGAAACCGCATCACTGTCGACATGGTGAACTCCAACGTCGTCCTCGGTGGCGTCGCCCGCAATGCGCTTGAAGTGAAGACAGCGATGGACCTCGCGAACAAGTTCAGCGCCAGCCAGGGTGCGGGCTCGGACGTCAACACCACGATCAACACCATGCTTGTCCAGGGCGAAGACCAGGTCATGCTGAAGGTCAAGGTCGTCGAAATCCAGCGCAACGTCATCAAGCAGTTCGGCATTGATTTTTCGGCGATGATCGAAGCAGGGGCTTTCGCCTTCAATCTCGCGAGTGTGCCTTTGGGTGCCGCTGCGATCAACAAGGCAAGCGGCGGGGCAACTTCCTATTCAAGCGGGGGGATCGCCATTGACAGTGTAATTCGCGCCATGGAAGGCGATGGTCTGGTACGCACGCTTGCCGAGCCGAACCTTACGGCGCTGACCGGACAGTCCGCTTCGTTCCACGCCGGTGGCCAGTTTGCCGTCGGCCAAACCTGTAGCGGCAGCAACGGCAACTCCATCTCGAACTGCGCCACCGAATTCAAGGACTATGGCGTCACCGTGAATTTCAGCCCCACTGTACTGTCTGACGACCGCATCGTGCTGAAGATCAAGACCGACGTGAGTGAGCTCGGCGACATCACAGTCGGCGGCGTGCCTTCGCTCAATCAGCGCAACGCCGAGACAACGCTCGAGATGCCGAGCGGCGGCTCCATGATGATCGCCGGCCTCATCAGCCAGAGCACCCGCCAGAGCCTTGACGCAACTCCGGGTCTGAAGAAGCTGCCGATCCTCGGCACGCTGTTCCGCAGCCGCGACTTCCAATCCAACGAGACCGAGCTTGTCATTATCGTGACGCCCGTCCTGGTACGGCCCACGACGGAAAAGAAGCTCACCACGCCGGACAAAGGTTTCAATCCGCCAACCGACAGGCAGATCTTCTTTATGGGTAGGCTGAACAAGGTTTACGGCCGCAGCGGTGGCCAGCCAAAAGGCAGCTACCACGGCAGCGTCGGCTTTATTGTCGAATAATATTGAGGTGAGTGAGATGAATCGTAACAGTACAAAGTTCCTGCCGCCGGTGGCCTTGGCGCTCGTCGCCGCTCTCATGGCGGGCTGCGCTTCGGACAATCTCTTTGCCGAGGATGACGTCTACAAGCCGAACAGCGGATCGCAGTTGCATCCCATCAAGCTCGTCAATGGCCGCGCCGTTGTGGAGAAGTGCGGTGACTGGCCGGAAGACATGGGCGACACGACGCGCAACGAGCTGGCGTCCAACCATGGCTGCGCCGTGCAGTCGAACATCGCCGCGATGGCTGCCCAACCGGGTCATCTCGTCGGCAAGAGCAAGCCGCTTCCGCGGCCCCTTGGCGACGTTCAATATACCGCGATCAAGAAACTCGAAGCTCCGGCATCGGCTGGTCAGGCACAGTGATACGGCAGGCCTTCCGGCGCAATTCAGGACAACGGGACACGACAGGATCAAAAAAATGACAATCGCCGGAAACCATCAGCAGCAGGCAACGGCCGGACTCCACGAGGACCTTGTGGCCTTTGTGCCAAGGGTCGACATCCATGTGTTCTGCGAGACCCAGGAAACCGGCCAGGTCGCCCAGATTGCCGGTGCCGACCGCCGCATGGCGAGAGCCCATGTCACCATCCAGCTGGGCGGCATTCCCGCTGCCGTACAGGTTTATCAGACCCAGCCCACGCCCAGTGTGCTGGTGGTCGAATCGCGCGGCGACCGTGACCAGGTGATGGTTGACCTTGGCCGCCTTTCCGAAGTCTGCCAGCCCACCACCAAGGTCATCATCATCGGCCACGTCAATGACGTGGTGCTTTATCGCGAACTCATGCGCCAGGGCATCAGCGAATATCTCGTGTTCCCGGTGACGCCGCATGCCCTGATGGGCACCATCTCGAGCCTCTTTGCCGATCCCAAGGCAGCACCTTTGGGCCGCATCCTGGCTTTCGTTGGCGCCAAGGGTGGTGTCGGCTCCTCGACCATTGCCCACAATGTCGGTTGGGCCCTGTCGGAGCGCCAGCAGATCGACACCACGATCACCGATCTTGATTTGGCTTTCGGCACTGCCGCCCTCAACTTCAACCAGGATGGCAGCGGCGGCATTCTCGATGCGCTCAGCCAGCCGGACCGCGTTGACTCAACCCTCATCGAACGCCTGATGACCAAGCTCGGCGGCAAACTCAGCTTGCTCAACGGCCCGGGCAGCGTCGACCGTGATTTCACCATCGAGGCCCATGCCGTCGAGACCATCCTCAACGTGGTGCGCCAGTCTTCGCCTGCCGTCGTGGTCGACGTGCCCAACATGTGGGCGCCGTGGATCAAATACACACTGCTCAGTGCCGACGAGATCATCATCACGGCCACACCGGAACTGCCGGCCCTGCGCAATGCCAAAAACATGATTGATCTCCTGAAGTCATCGAGGCCCAATGACAAGCCGCCGCGCCTCGTGCTCAACCAGGTCGGCATTCCCAAACGACCGGAAATATCGCCGGCCGATTTCGGCAAGGCCGTCGGCCTCATGCCCATGGCAATCATTCCCCACGACCCGCAGACTTTTGGTCTCGCGCAAGGCAATGGCCAGATGATTTTCGAAGTCGGACCCAAAAGCAAATCCGCTGAAATACTCGGCGAAATGGCCCGCACACTGGCTTCCAACCAGAAAGTTGCACCGCCCTCAAAGGGTGGCGGCAGCCTCTTGTCCAAATTCTCGATGTTCAAGAAAAAATCATGAGCACGTCCCGCCAAATTGCATCGCGGTTTTGCGCCAGGGACATGCTTCAACATAAAGCATGTCCCGCCAAATTGCATCGCGGTTTGGCGGCAAGGACATGCTCCAACATATTGAATTGGCGCGAATCCTTTTCGACCGGACGATCCCGTCTGACCGGCAAGCGCGTTAAGCCCTGATAAGGACCACAAATAATGTTCGGCAAAAGAACCGACGGCACTTCTCCCGGCCAGGCCCCCAACCTGCCGCCGCCTCCGGGTGCGGGAACTGGTGCGTCACCTGCCGCCGCCAGGGCCGGCTTTGTGCCCGACACGCAAGTGGGCTCGACCCAGTCCCGCCCGGCGGGCGCTGCGGCCAAGCCAGCCAAGCAGCCCGCCGATCCCGATCACTCCAAGCGCTCGGAAAACTACTATGACATCAAGAGCACCATCTTCAATGCACTGATTGATGCCATCGACCTGACACAACTGGCCCAACTTGACCGTGACGCTGCCCGCGATGAAATCCGCGACATCGTCAACGAGATCATCGCGCTCAAGGACGTGGTCATGTCGATTGCCGAGCAGGAAGAACTGCTCGAAGACATCTGCAACGACGTGTTGGGTTATGGTCCGCTGGAGCCCTTGCTGGCCCGCGACGACATTGCCGATATCATGGTCAACGGCGCATCAACGGTCTTCATCGAAGTCAATGGCAAGATGCAGAAGACCGGCGTGCGCTTCCGCGACAATTCCCAACTCTTGAACATCTGCCAGCGCATCGTCAGCCAGGTGGGTCGGCGCGTCGATGAAGCAAGCCCGATCTGCGACGCCCGTTTGCCCGACGGTTCGCGCGTCAACGTCATAGCACCACCACTTGCCATCGACGGCTGCGCGCTCACCATTCGTAAATTCAAGAAGGACCGCCTGCGGCTGCCCGACCTCGTGCGCTTCAAGTCGATCACCCCGGAAGGTGCGACACTGCTCGAGATCATCGGACGCGTCCGCTGCAACGTGTTGATCTCCGGTGGTACCGGTTCCGGCAAGACCACCCTGCTCAATTGCCTCACAGGCTACATTGACCACGACGAGCGCATCATCACCTGTGAAGACGCAGCCGAATTGCAATTGCAGCAGCCGCACACCGTGCGCCTCGAAACCCGCCCGCCCAACCTTGAGGGCGAAGGCGCCATCACCATGCGCGAGCTCGTCAAGAACTGCCTGCGTATGCGTCCCGAACGCATCATCGTCGGCGAAGTCCGCGGACCTGAGGCTTTTGATCTTCTGCAGGCCATGAACACCGGCCACGATGGCTCCATGGGCACACTCCACGCCAACAGCCCGCGCGAAGCCATCTCGCGTCTTGAATCGATG